>JAYVXG010000426.1:0-1516 GCA_043785475.1 Armatimonadota bacterium | reverse complement strand
ATGGGGGCCGATTTCACGAATCCAAATGTTTCGGTACCGAACTGGTTCGCCATGATCTTGCAGTTGGAGTGCGCCTTTTTCTCCGTGAACTTCGTAGGTTCCAACTGCTCGGTGCTGAGTTGACCCTATGAGCGGCGTTGCATGTTGAACAATGACTCCATTGAGAAGCACTGTTGCCAGGGCAGGAGAAACTAAGGTTCCGTTTTTGAAGCGAGGGCCAACAAAGATGATGTCGTAGGTCTGCCAGGTTCCCGGTTTTCGGCACGCGTTGACCAGTGGTGCGGTCTGGCCATAAATCGAGCCAGTTGAACCATCCGCGTAAGTCTTATTGTTATAACAGTCCAAAACCTGAATTTCGTACCGACCGAAGAGGAAAACTCCTGAGTTTCCTCGCCCCTGGTCCGATCCTTTTGCAGGATCGGGCTCCATAAATTCGACGTGAAGTTGACAGTCTCCAAATTCCTCTTTCGTCTGAATGTTTCCCGTGCCTTTGGTTGATTCAAAATAGGCTACCGTTGATTTCCATTTTGCTTTGCCTTCACCGCTCTTCCATTTGTCAAGCCCTTTACCATCGAAAAGGATAGTCGCATCAGAGGGGGCTGACATCATTCCGGTTGTCTTCATTTCACCGGGAGTGACGATGGTTGGTTGCGGTCGCTTGCTGTCATGTACGCGCCAATGCCCACCGGGAAGCATAGGGGTGTCATTGTATCCCTGAGCGTTTGCGTTTCGGCTAAAAAAGCCACCTACCAATAAACCTCCCGCACCGGCGGTGAGACGAGCGAGCATGTCGCGACGAGAAAATCCCATGTCGGGATATTACAACGAAATGGTCGCAATATTTTGCATAATCTCCCAATGAATTCAAAAATTGAGATTCGAGTATCCGTTCCGATTGAGAATGCGGACATCGATGCCCTGATGTCCGCCTCTTGGCCGAACCATTCAAACCTAAATTGGTCTGCAATTCTGGATAGAAGTCTGGCTTATGTTTCTGCTCATTCTGGTGATCAAGTTGTTGGCTTCGTAAACATCGCGTGGGACGGCGGAGTTCACGCCTTCATTCTCGACACGATAGTCCATCCGGACTTCCGTCGGCAAGGACTCGGAAAATCGTTAGTCGAGCAAGCAAAATCGGTTGCTAATCAAAAATCTATCGAGTGGCTCCATGTCGACTTTGAACCTAAGTACAGAGAGTTCTATCATAAATGTGGCTTTAGACCCACCGAAGCCGGACTAATAAAACTAACAACGTCTTAATAAAAACTACAATATCATCCCTAATGAGGTTACAGGTTCCTGCCAACACTAAAGATATGAGGGAAGACAAAGCGATTTTTCCAACTCAGTAACTCTACGGCCTAACCCGCCCACTTCAAGCCGCTTCATCCCCTTACCCAGGATAAGCGGCATCATTTTTCCCCTTATCCTCCCGGCTTATCTATTACTGGTCTTGTATCAGAATTGGCCAATGCCCATCCAGTGGCGTAAATAGTTTTGGCAACACGACTCATTT
>JAYVXG010000425.1:0-1517 GCA_043785475.1 Armatimonadota bacterium | reverse complement strand
TTTTCGAGAACGCAAACTGCGTCGACTTCTGGACTGCCCGAGGAACGTACGCCTATTGCACTCCGAGGGACACATCGACGCTTGGCAAGAAGGACGTTTGGACCAGCGAACTGCATGTCGGCGATTGGAAGAAGGGCACTGACAAGGCGATCTTGAAGGGATTGGTTTGGGTTCCGAGTGTGAGCATAAGACCATGATTATTCCGCTAGCGATCGTTCTTGGCTTGCAGTCGCCAATCATCAAATTGTCTCCGTTAGAACGGCGCTTTTTGGAGGCAGAAGATTTCTTTCGGCGGGATCTGGAGACGGGGGACCACTACATGTTCTCGAAGATTCCAGATGACTATCCAGCAAATGAAGCATGGTCAAAGGATTATGAGGACATTGCGTCAAAAGCTGGCAAGACTCCGTTAGCGCTAAAGGCGTGGACACTCGCCCTCCTTGCTGCTAAACCGAACCTAGCTCGAGAGAACAAGCTAATCAGCCAGATAGTTGCTCTGAAGGCGACGACTGACGATCAATTGACGTTTGGGTTGTATTGGTGTCGGCTCGTGGGGGGCTATGCGAGCAAATTTCAGGCACGTGATCGATTACCCAAGATTTTCGATCCCTACATTCAAGGAAGCAAAACGAAAGCAATGTCCGCGTCCTTCCTGCTCTATAAGGCAGACGCAATGCCGGACATCCTCGACCTCAAATGGGATGTCTACAACAGGTTGGTGGAACAATATCCGGGAACGAGCGGCGCAAATCAGGCTCGGATTATTCTTCTCAAGAAGAAGGATCTTCAGCCTCGCGATCAATTTCCCGACTTCGTGTCGAAGGATTCAGATGGCAAAAAATTCCAACTCTCGAACTTGCGCGGCAAAGTGGTCGTGCTCGAATTTTGGGCGAACTGGTGCCCGTCGTGTCAACGCACGATTCCGGTGATGCAAGGCGTCGAGAAGGAGTTCGCCGGGCAGCCAGTCGAGTTCATCGGCATCAACAGCGATGGCGATGCGCCGGTCGTCAAGGAAATTCAGGCGAAGTGGGGCATGACGACTCGGACTTTGGTGGACGGATCGCCAACCGGGCCAATCTCAACCCGGTACGCGATCATGGCGTGGCCAAGCTTCTTCGTGATTGGCAAGGATGGCAAAGTCGTCTTCCGGTCGTCGGGCATCGATGCGGAAGGGATGACGCGGGCGATCCGGGAAGCTTCGAAGTAGACCGGACTCGTTACCTCGACCCTTAGGGAGCCGAGTTTTGTTGAGGGAACGGGTTTCGATTTGGAGTCGGCGTCTGTAGCGTCGAGGTTAAGGAATGTCTTTAGCCTCACCGCTACGCGCGTTTAGAATTCTTAGCTGAACTCTTGGCCAAAGGTCGCGCCAAGGGTTGAGGCATCACAGCCCGTGTTGTCAACACAATCTTGGACAACCTTGGCGAGAGCGAACCCAAACTGCGTAGAATAGAAGACTGATATGGCAGCACAACGGACAGTCGTCGTGGTAGGCGGCGGGTTAGCCGGACTAATGGCAG
>JAYVXG010000424.1:0-5251 GCA_043785475.1 Armatimonadota bacterium | reverse complement strand
TTTGACTGGGTACTGGTTGATGACACAGTTGACTATGCTGAGCCAAGTTTGAGCCCGAGCGGTCTTCAATTGGTTTGCCTGAGAGGCGGTTCGCAAATCGTGATCAGTGACGAGAAAGGGAGAGGAGCCCACGTCATTCTCGATGACTCACATATTTCTCGACCAAGCTTCAGTCCTGACGGGGTGCGGATAATTCTTCAGTTCAATGACATTAACACGATCTACGGGTTGTCATTTGACACAGATGGACACGATCAGAAGAATTTTCTTGACCAAAACCAACTGAATTTTCCTGGGCAACAGTTCAGTTGGGGCCTCAGACACTAGACGGTCGGCTTGAATTAACCAAATTACGCCATCACTCTCGGAACTTGCAAAAAAGTGATGGCGTAATGTCAGGGCAAACCTTTCTATGAGCTAACTGTCTTCGCGCCAAACACCGGCTCGATAATCTCGGTCAGCTCCGCAAGGAGCTTCGGTACGATCGGAATCTTCAAAAGTGGCAGACCCCACTTGATCCCTTTTCCGTAAAACTTGACTAGTTTCTTGGCATGCGCTTGCCCGTCGCTTCGGTCTTGGGTCCAAAAGAGGACCGTAAGTAAGTGTCCGGCATACATGATCATCGTGAGCTGCTCGAGCTGCTTTGGCTTCGGCGGATCGCTGCTACCCGACAAAACCAGGCGGTACATCGACAACATTTTCTCGCGGATATCAAGCGTTTGCTCGCCAAGCACCGCGAGGGACGAGTTGATCGAGAGCCCAGCCGAAAACAGGGCGCCGAGTGTGCCTCGATGTTCACTGAGGACTTCGAGCGAAAGGCCAATCGCCGCGGGGTACCGTTCAGCGATGGATCCCCTGGGCAGAGCCTCGACTTTTTCAAATGACTGCTGGGCGAGCCGCTCGTAAAGGGCGAGAACGAGTTCCTCCTTGCGCGAGAAATAGCGATAGGTAAGACCAAGTGAAACCCCGGCTTCTTTGGCAATATCGCGCATCGTCGACTCCGAATATCCCTTTGACTCAAAGAGTGCCAGAGCGGTCGTGACGATCCGCTGGCGAGTCTCGATGGACTTGGGGGAAGGCGATCTTGGCTTCATGTCATAAATTGTACTGACAATATTTATGAACATGTTCACTTTTCTATAGACTTTCGATGCAAACGTGTCTATAATAAATGAACATGTTCACTAATGAAATGTTCAGAGGAAAAATGCTCGTTCAAACATACTTTGCCTACCTCGCGATTAGCATCGCTCTGACCATCTGGGTTGCGAGAACCCTTTTCAAGCATGGTCGAGTTTTCTTGGTCGATGTCTTTGCCGGGAACGAGGCGATTGCGGATTCCGTCAACCATCTTCTCGTGGTCGGGTTCTATCTCATCAACCTTGGATTCATCGCCTTCTTCCTGAAGGCAGGAGACCCGGTTAACTCGGCCCAAGTAGCGGTCGAATTTCTATCCACGAAGATTGGCGTGGTGGTGCTAGTGCTCGGAGGAATGCACTTCATAAATCTGGGGGTGTTTGCAAAGGTTCGTGGGCAGCAACTAGCACGCCAAGAGGCACAGGAGTGGAAGAAGAGACAAACGATTCCACCGGTGACTGCCACTCCGTTCACCGGCTTGTGATTCTACGTCGCATAATGAAGCAGTGAGCAAACGGCTCGGCATCGGAATTCTGGGTCTTCACGAGGGGAAATCTCTCTTGAAGGCCCTCACTTATTCAATCCCGGACTCAGTCAGTCAGGGACACTTGCTCGTTGGCGATGAACCTTGCCGCAGCCAATACTGCCGAGCGGTCGGTGGGTTTGATCTTGATCCTCTAAAGCGGGAAACCGCGGCGGAAGTGGCTCCTGGATTGTTCTATCCCTCATCATTGGATGAATTCCTAGCCGATCCGGCCATCGACATTGTCGCGATCTACACCCCCGATCCGACCCACGCGGAACTGATTATTAAGTCTTTTGAAGCGGGGAAACACGTCATCTGTACCAAACCTTTGGTGACCGATCTGAGACAACTCGGACAGATTGCCGCCGCGAGCAAATCCACCGGCAAGCGATTAATGGTGGGACAAAGCACCCGCTTCTTCGAACCGTTCCTCCAACAGCGCAAACGAACCGAAGCGGGTGAGTTCGGCGAGATCGAGTTTGTCGATGCTCAGTATTGCCACCGGATGGACTGGTTTTATGCGAAAAGCCCTTGGTCGATTGCCGAAACAGATTGGGCGTTTTTGGGCATGAGTCATCCGCTCGATCTCTTGCGTTGGTACTTGGGTCCAATCAAGCGAGTCAATGCAGTTGGCTCGATTTCTTCGCTAGGTCGAGATGTGGGGATATCGGCTCCTGACATCTATTCGGTACAAGTGGAAAGCGAGGATGGTCGAATGGGCCGAGCGCTTGGACACTACGGTTTGGTCGAACTCCCAAGTGCCCGAAACGCGATCGAACTCATGCTGTACGGATCGAAAGGGACCAGCCTCGCCCAATATCACGACATGAAACTGAAGCGAACCCGCCCCGACGGAGCCGAAGTGACCGAGGATTGGCTCTACGAAAAGCGGGGATACTTCTTCAATAACGAAGTTCATGGGATGCACTACGGCGAGTTCGCCCGCTATGCAGATGCCTTCGCCAAGGCACTTTTGGAAGGCGGTAAGGCGTCACCCGAATTGGAAGAAGGTATCGATGTGGTTCTGCTGATGGAAGCGGTGAGACGTTCCGCCCAAACAGGAATGGTCATCGACATCGACGATCTGCGACGCGAAGCTGGTCTTTAGCTTGTTCTTGTCGCAACTCGCTTGATCGGCTTGTCGTACAAACTGTTACGGTGATCATCGTCCAGTTATTTTTGTGTTCGATCGCATTAGCTTTGAGCCTCTTTTTGTTCAAGCGAGCAAGAGGCGCATCTTTGCGGCCTCCTGCCCCTCAAACAACACCCGGCGGGATATTCTTCCACGATTACTTCAAATGGTTCTGGATCATATTAGCGATTAACTGGGCACTTACATTACTCGTAGTGTCGATCAGCGTCTGGATCAAGCCTATCTGGGCCTTCTATGCCTTCCTTTGGCTGCCCGGTTCAACATTGTTATCCGTTCCTTTCTGCTGGATCTATTTCGCGATCGCGGTACCAAGAGGTGCGAGAAACTCCGACAAATCGAAATCGGAGTGAAGGTGCAGGAGGCTATGGTAGCCTTTTGAATTGTCTCATCCCATCTACGTTGTCGATGCCTTTGCGAAAGCCGTCATCGAAGGAACAAAGGCTTCCCCCGAACTGGAGGAAGGAGTCGATGTTGTCCTGCTGATGGAAGCGGTCCGCCGTTCGGCGAAACAAGGGACTCACGTTGAGATTTCTGAGTTAAGGCAGGAAGCTGGACTCTGATTTCTTAGCCAATTGTGCTCTTTTTCCAATTTTGATGATAACACGGTAACAACAATAGACCCGCACGCAGAGCTCTGGTAGCCTTCAGTTATGGCTCATCCCATTTATGTCGTTGATGCTTTTGCCAGTGCTCCGTTCGCGGGAAACCCAGCGGCAGTTTGCGTTCTTACTGCTCCGGCCGACGAAATCTGGATGCAAAGTGTCGCGATGGAAATGAACCACGCCGAGACTGCGTTCGCTTACCCACTTGACTTCGGATTCAGCCTCCGCAGGTTCACGCCCACTGTCGAAGTCGACCTCTGTGGTCACGCAACTTTGGCGTCTGCACACATTCTTTGGTCGACTGGAATTTTGCCCGAGACCGATGCCGCCGTCTTTCACACCAAATCGGGCGAGCTGATCTGCAAGAAAATTGATGGCATGATCGAAATGGACTTTCCCGCTCAGGCGGTCGAACCCGCCGAGGCTCCGCATGGACTGTCAGAGGCGCTCGGAGTTCCGGTCGAATGGGTTGGCTTGAATAACATGGATTACCTCGTCCTGACGACGGACGAGGCGGCTGTCCGCAACGCAGTGCCAAACCATCTCGAAATTGCCAAGCTCCCGGTTCGAGGCGTCATCATCACGGCACCCGCAAAGGACTACGACTTTGTCTCCCGATTCTTTGCCCCCGGCAGTGGCGTCCCCGAGGATTCGGTCACCGGCTCGGCCCACTGCGCATTGGGTCCATTCTGGGCCGAACGGTTCGGCAAGACCCGGTTTCGCGCCTTCCAAGCCTCGCCTCGCGGAGGTGAGATTGGTGTTCATGTCTTAGGTAACAGGATTCTCTTGCTCGGCAAGGCAATCACGATTCTAAGTGGTGAATTGACTGCATAAGGACTTAATAGCGTTGGGTGGCCTGGTTCGCGTGCAGCAGCATCGCCATAACGAGGGTCATCCGACCCTCGCATCTCAACCCAGTTCATCTCGTAACCGCAGGAACGTGCTGTACCGGTCGCCAGACACCGCTCCGCTCGCGACCGCCGCAAGCACGCCACACCCAGGCTCCTTCGTGTGGGTGCAGTCATTAAACTTACACTCCAGACCAACAAACTCGGGGAAAGACCTTTCGATCTCATTTTGCGTCACCGACCAAAGCCCAAACGATCGAATGCCCGGCGTATCCACCAAAGTTGTATGGTGCGGCAATCGATGCAAAGAACTGACCGTGGTCGTATGCGTGCCCCGTCCGTACCCTTCACTAACATCACCAGTGACTAATTTGAGTTCCGGAGCAAAGGCGTTGATCAATGACGACTTCCCGACACCCGAGTGCCCCACAAACACCACCATTTGCCCTTGTAGCAAGTTTCTGAGTTCTTCAATGCCTAGGGAGTCCTTTGTCGAACACTGGATCACCGGAATGCCGATCTTTCGATACGGTTCCAAAACTTCAAGCTCGGTCATGTCTTCAAGCAGGTCAATTTTGTTAACACAGATTAGAGGTTTGGCTCCGCCATTCTGAATGGCAATCAGATACCGGTCAATCAATCGAGGGTGCAACGGCGGACTAACCACCGAAACGACGATCAAGACACTGTCAACGTTGGCAACGATGAGCTTCTCGATGTTCGAATCGTGAACGTCAGGCCGGCTGAGCTTGGTTCGCCGAGGTTCGACCGAGATTACACTCGTTTGGTCCCCTACTAACCCGATAGTCACGTTGTCCCCGACGATCAAGTTGTGGTTCATCCGGTGCGCGCGACAAATTCCGTCTGCTGTTTCGACATCAATTTCGTGAGAAAACGCGCTAGTCACAACGCCGTCGCATTGGTCAGTTGCCCCTTGGAGGGCCCGCTCTTGTCGACGCAGGGCACGTTCAATCCACTGATCAAA
>JAYVXG010000423.1:0-1523 GCA_043785475.1 Armatimonadota bacterium | reverse complement strand
AAGGTATTCGGTGTTGTATTGTTTCCAGCTCGCTTCACAGTTGGGTTGACGACTTTGTCGCTAAATTGAATATCTCCCATTTTTTTGAACGTACCATTTGCCGAGAAGACGCGGCTCGAAGCAAGCCTGCGCCGGACCTCTATTTGAAAGCTCTTGACCTTATGGCGGTTGATGCGGAGCATGTTATCGCCTTAGAGGATTCACAAAATGGGGTTGCTTCCGCTCGTGCAGCCGGCTTAAAAGTATTCGCATGTCCGAACGACGTAACCCGACATCTGGATTTTTCATTGGCGACATGGGTAGTCACCACTCTCCACGAAGTGACCCTCTAATACCGGGTACAACGACTTGGTGTCTGAACTGTTTGAGCGAATTCGCCAAGTTCTCTTTGAGTGCAATGAGCGAGGGGAATTATGTGGGGTTCATTATGAGCCTGATTCGTTCGAGGTCGGGTTTATTCGCGAAATCGATGGCGATTCATTTCGCCTCGAGAGGATCGATCGATACGGTCAAAACTGGGGGTCATTCGTGGGCACCCTAGACAAGGTTTTAAGGGTCCAATTTGGCACCCAATATATGCAGGCGGTGCAACTGTTGCTTGAGCGTCAGAAACTCGCAAATGGTCAATCTCGGGGAGCACCGGACAGCTTAGAGATGGAGAAACTCCTTGCGTTTGCCGCGACTAAGAACCTGGTCGTTGGTATCCACACCGAAGACGGTTCTGTGCTTTACGGTTATGTTCGGGCGTACTCGGACGACCACATTGAGCTTGAAGAGATTAGCTTCTTGGGGTACGAAGACGGTCGACGAGTGTTTCCGATCGACGATGTCTTGCGACTAACGTACGGTGGCCCCGATGAAGAAGCACGAATGTTCCTTAATCGAGTTCGGCTTGGGCTCTAGCTGCACCGGGCGCATACGGGTTTTTTACTGGATCCATGCCGTGATTATAACCTTAGTAATGAGTTTATGGAAAATCCTTATAAGTCCTTAAACTCTATATAATTAGACGATTTCTTCAAATCCACGAGATTCAAACACTTTCAGCGCTTGCGCTAATTGGACGTCCATCGCTTTCGGTCCGGGTGCCCCAAACGACTCCCGCCGTCTGACGGAATCTTCGGGTTTGAGGACGTTGAGTGCATCTGCGGGAATTTCCGGACATATCTCGCTAAGGATTTTCGCATCCAAGTCTTCCAACGTGATGCTTCGCTCGTTACAGCCAATCACGACTTTACCGACCATCTCGTGAGCCTCACGGAAAGGGGTTCCGTTCGATGCAAGGTAATCGGCTAAGTCAGTGGCAGTCGAGAAATCGCCCTTTGTTGCCGATTTCATGGCGTCCAGTTGCCATTCACACGACTCAAGTTGCAATTGGGTGAGTTTGAGTGAGTCTTTCACTTTGCCCAACGAATCGAACAGCGGAGGCTTATCTTCTTGGGTATCTCGGTTGTAGCCGAGCGGAAGTCCTTTCATCACCGTGGCGAGGGTCACCCAGTTGGCGATGACTCGACCAGTGCGGC
>JAYVXG010000422.1:0-5260 GCA_043785475.1 Armatimonadota bacterium | reverse complement strand
GTCGACGGAGATTCATGAGTTACTGGCTCGGAAGAATCTGACGGAATCGTCGTGCTTTCGCCGGTATTGATAATCTCGACTGTATTCTCGGGTAATCGATCGTTCGCCTTTGGCTTCGTTTTTGTCGCGACCACGGTTTGCGGTCTTGATTGAATTACAGGCTTGTTTTTTGAGCTCTTGAAGTCAAAATTGCTTGGGAAGACAACCGCGTCGGCTTTGACCCAACCCTTTGTGCCGTAGTGAAACTGAACTTGGTACCAGTCGCCTCGCTTGTCGAGAACGAGGGCTTTTCCGCCTCGTACTTTTCTTTCGATCGAATTAGAAGCTGATGGACCTCGATGGATATTAACTGCCCTATCGATTAAGGAAGCATATCGTGTGAGCCCTTGACCATTGCTCATGGTCGATTTTCCTTTTCCGTTTGGCGAAGTCTTTGTCGCAACAACAGGAGTAGGATCCAGCTTAATCGGAATCATCTTCGCGGAAGAATGGCCGGACATTTTAAGGAAATCTTGTCGGACCCAACCAACGGTTCCGTATTGAAATTTGAATTTTACCCAGTCACCGCTTTGCGAAAGGATGACCCCAGAGGCGCCCGAAACTTTCTTTACTAATGATGAATTAGAGTCTGGTGCGGAACGAACATTTATGTTCGCTCCAACCACGGTCGCTCTACCCTTGGAGCTGCCGGATTCGGCATTGCGATGACCGCGTGAAAATCCTTTGGTCGAACCTCTATCTGGATTCGCCAACCCTGTCGAAATTAGCGCTACAGATAACGCGGCAACGAGTACGCTCTTGTTCAAAGTCCCTCTCTCCTCCCCTGTGGTGTCAATCGATTTCTCGATCAATCCCACCTACTATACCCAAAACGTTAAGATTCGGTTCCTGACCCCGGTAAAATTGTCAAGATTTGAAGCTGAGCATCGTCATCGTCAACTGGAACACCGCTTCATTTCTCAACGACTGCCTTGCCTCAATTGAACCAAGCAATATTACGGGGGGATTTGAAACAATTGTCGTCGATAATTGTTCCAAAGATAATAGTGCGACTATCGTAAAAGAGCACTTTCCAAACGTTATCCTGCTCGAAGAGAAGACAAATCATGGCTACGCAAAAGGTAACAATATTGGCATTGCCCGGGCGACTGGCGAGTTCATCCTTACCCTCAATTCAGACACGGTTCTTTCCGATTCTGTTCTGCAGCGAGCGGTTTCGCGACTTGAGTCCATGCCCGGATACGGCTGTTTGGCGGTTCAATTGATTGGTGCCGATGGGAAACCGCAACGATCGGTTCGAGGGTTTCCATCCATCTCGGGAATCTTTGGCGACATCACGCAGCTCGGTTCACTTTTTCCCTCGTTAGACTCCTACCGCTTAACCCGCTTCAACTACGAGAAGTCGCAGGATGCCGCGCAACCGATGGGAACTTTCCTTTTGTTCCGCGGGTCGATCCTGAAAGAGATTCCTGGACCGTTCGATGAGCAATTTCCCATTTTCTTTAACGAGGTCGACTTGCTGAAACAAATGCAACAGCGGGGCTGGAAGTGTTGGTACGAATCAAGTCTCTCAATTAAACATTTTGGCGGTGAAAGCACAAAGCAGGTGAAAAAGAGCATGGTTTGGGAATCGCACCGCAGTCTGATTCGATATTTTTCGAAGAATTTACGGGGAATGGCGCGAATCTCGCTCCCATTCATTAGTCTTGCCATTTGGATTGGGGCATTAGTTCGCGCACGAGGATTTCATGAAGGATTTCGACCTTAGTATTACCATTTGCAGTTGGAATACCGTCGATGACCTGCGAGCGTGCCTTGCGAGCCTCACCGCGATCAAGGACGAAGCAAATTTTGAAGTCATTGTCGTGGACAATAATTCGGAGGACGGCTCACCTAAAATGGTAGCCGAGGAATTCTCGTGGTTTCGACTGGAGGAAATGAATCAAAATTTGGGTTTCGTTGGAGGTCAAAATTACGCCGCATTTCATCGAAAAGGACGGCATGTTCTTCCCCTTAATTCTGATACCGTTGTCCACGCTGGAGCCATCCGAGGGTTGCTCGACTATCTAGAATCGCATCCAGAAGTCGCAATCGTGGCACCAAAACTTTTGAACCCAGACGGGAATTTACAGTTCAGTTGTCGCCGGTTTCCAAATCCGTTGGCGGCCCTCTTTCGAAATACCCTGCTCGGAAAGCTTTTCCCCAACAATCGATTTACAAAGGATTATCTCATGCAGGACTGGAGTCACGATGGTCCCCGCGAGGTGGATTGGGTTTCGGGCGCGGCACTATTGGTCCGCGACACATTTGTAAACGACTCGGGGTTATTTGATCAAGATTTCGTCATGTTCTGCGAAGACGTTGACCTTTGTTTTCAAGCTTGGAAGCAAGGAAAAAAAGTAATCTATCTGCCGGAATATCAGATAACTCATGCTATTGGACGCAGCACGGACAAAGCTCCGAATCGCATGATAGGAAGATTCCACCGCTCCATGTTCTTGTTCTACAGTAAAAATATTGTGCCAACTATGAACCCAGTTGTACGACCATTCGCCCTGACAATGGCAGCATCGGCCCTCGCCCTCCGAGCCACCATGTTCATCGTAAGGAACAAAATTGATGTCCTAAAGCGAAAGTTTTCAAAATGATCAAACTTCCCCATTGGACAATCATCTGCATTGCAACCGGAGCGTTCCTCCTACCAATAACGGGTGGGAACCCGAGCTTGGACGGAGGTCGGATTCTTGCTGCTGACAACATTCTGCTATCAGTGATCGGCGGAGAAAAGTCACCCTTTCTTGCCCATTTCCTTTTGTCTTTGCTTTTCTTTATTCCAATATGCTCGACTCTCTTGGCGAAGAAAATTTCCCACGTTGTGAACCTGAGAATCACCATTTGGCTGGCTATTTTAGGGGCGTGCATTGGTGTTTCCATTATTTCATCAAACTTTCCTGCTGTGACTATTGGGGTGATTTTGGAATGGGCTATGATGTCGCTAGCTTTTTTCTCGGTGACTCTTTGTTGTGGACGTAGGCAATCGAGTATCCCCATTAACAGCTTCCTCGCCGGCTCGACCCTGGCGGCAATTTTTGGAATTCTCGAATATGGGCGGATGCGGGTATTTGATCCAACGTGGCGTATTTCCGCCATGCAGGTTGGACCAAACCAAGCCGGCGCGCTCTTTGCCGCAGGAACAATACTTTGCTTGGCTATGTCGCTTCGGTATGATCGACTTCCCCGCCTGGCTTTAGTCATGAGTGCAATTCTCCAGAGTTTTGCCCTTGTACTAACTCAGTCCAAGGGCGCGATAGTATGCCTACCTATTGGATTGGTCGTTCTCGTTGCCGGTCTCTTAATTTTGAAATCCATTAAGCCAATCGCCGTCGTAGGCGGGATTATCGTTCCCATGATCTTGACGGGAGCTCTCGCAGTCGTTGTTCAGAAAACTGTCAACAATCAGGTTGGCGGTCAAGCCATGTCGCGGGTTCTCAATAGCGGTGGTGAGTCGGCTCAATCTTCAGGATTTAGAAAATTACTTTGGTCCTCGGCCATCGAACTGACTGAAAAGAAGCCTTTTGGATGGGGGATGGGCACATTTTGGTACGAATCCACTCGGCCCGGCAAAGTCACTCAAACGACACTAGCTCACCAGACGTTTCTCCAACTGGCATGCGAGGCCTCGCCCATCGCGGCACTTTCGCTGGTTGGTTTCTTGGGTGGAGTTGTTATCTGGGGCTTGAGGGGAATCAAAACCCAGTCCCCCGATGGGCAAATGATGCTCATCGGCTTGCTTGCGACGCTTGCGGTTGCCATTGCCCACAACTTTGTCGATTCGGACATGTATGTGTTCGGACTAGGAGGTCTTGTGTTTCTACTTTGCGGGTCCTTTGTCGCTTCCTCGTCGGACTCTCAAGCCCCAGAATTCATTTTTGCGTTGCCGAAAGTCGCCTTTGCCATCACGGCTGCGCTTATTATTCCTCTTTGTCTTTCCGTTGGGGTGTCAGAACTCAATCGAGCGATTGCGCGCGGAGCCATCGGTGAGAGAATCCCTGAAACTGTGACTCAGGCAACCAACTCTGCAATTATGTTCAACTTTATTGACGGTCAAGCGTATGCCCAGCGAGCTTTGGTTACAAGAAGCGAAGCGGACCTGGTGAATGCCGTCAAGTTGCATCCTTCGCCAAAATACTATCGTGCATTGTCAGATTATTACGCCGGCAAGCAAATGCATCAGCAAAGCTTTAATGCGCTTAATCGCGCACTGGAACGCGATCCAAATAATGCTCCAGCTCTTCTGAAATTTATGAAGGAAGCATTTGAGATTGGCGACATTGAACTTGGGACAGCCAAAGCCAGACAACTCATTGCGACGGAAAACACCCCTTACTTTAAGGTTCGGAGTCAGCCTGAATTCATCCCAACCCAGACCTATGTCGCTCGGATTGAGCTCGCCAAACGAACGACGGACACAGAAGAGATATCTCGGCTTTTGGCGGAGGCTATCAAAGGATTTGCCCAATACCGAAAGACTACCGGCCCCGTCATCATGCGTGGATTGGCAGGAGATCCAACAGGCAACTTCGGCGGTGAGGATCACCAAACCCTAGAATCGAACTACAAAATGGCCCAGGAAGCCTGTGCCCAATTGGTGTCCTTGCAAGGGCATCGAGCATCTCAGTTGGACTTCAATTTGCCGGAAGAAGCCGCCGAATTTGGTAAGGCTTTAGCCGAGCTAAACAAGTAGTGTTGGACAATGTCGCCCGCAATCGGGGCGGCAAAGTCACCACCGTGGCCAACAGCTTCACCAATTACGCAGATCGCAATTCTCGGTTTGTCTCTCGGGGCAAATCCTACGAACCAACCGTGCGTTCGTCCTTCAAGCTTTGCTCCGTGCTCGGCGCTACCAGTCTTGCCGCCCCATCTTAATCCGTCGATGTGAGCTCTTGCCGCCGTACCGCCGGGTTCTATGACTGTACACAGAGAGTCTTGAATCATATCCCAGAACCAATCCTCGGCTTTTATTGTATGAATCACTTGGGGCGTAATAAAAGAGTCTTTTTGTGTAAGGGGATCTCGAATAGCGTGTACCGAATGAGGCCGATATTGAACTCCTCGGTTAGCCACCAACGCCATAAGATTTGCCATCTGGAGGGGCGTAGCGGCAGTGAACCCTTGCCCAACACCCATTTGGGCCAAGTTGCCAACATAAAACCGCTGTTTGTTCTTCTTGAGCCATTTCTCGGTTGGAATTATTCCGGGA
>JAYVXG010000421.1:0-5264 GCA_043785475.1 Armatimonadota bacterium | reverse complement strand
AACGAACATAATGAACAGGAGGCAATCCTCACATACTAATGGATCGTCAAACGTGGACTAGCCACATTAGTTCAAGGCATTTCGCCTTAAATTCAGTTGCAGTGATTTCCACCATATGGTCATTATGACTAGTCATAATGACCAGTCATATAGAAATTGTTTCGTAATTTGTCTAGTTCTTCGTCGTATGGTGCGATAACTTTGGCTCGACGGGAAAGGGCCGTACTGAAGTCTCTGAAGTAACACCGTCTGTCGGAATGACTCGAAGGTCGTTTGCTGTATCTCCGAAAATGGCGATGACAGTTGGCCCGAGGAGAGAGTTCTTGAAAAAGACTGCCATAAGGGCAGTCACCTTTGAGGTTCGGAATTGAGCCCAGGTCATTGTCTTTTGGCCCAAAGGGTCATTCGGAATTCAGTCTGGGCCTGCCCAGGAAAGCCCAGCATATATCCGTGGCCTGAAAGGTATCTTGGATTCAATCGCACAGATACCGTACACCTGAGGCTCAACCTCACCAAACCGGGAGGAGCCATTTATTTGAATGTAAGGTTTTCAACTCGGCACTGATCATACTCGATGCCCTTCACTGGTGCCTGATACGACCAAGTCTCTCCCGGTCCAAGGCTCGCAATCTGGTCCTGAGCCGTCCCGATCTTATCGCGAGACGCAGAAAACAACCCAAACTGGATCATGACACTCGAAACGGATTTATCTCCGTAGTTGGTCACTTTCCCCGTGATCATATCTTTGTTCGCAACCATCGCCATGTCGTAGACCAAGGGCCAATACGGGTAGCTCACCTTCGTATCCAGCCCCTTTTCCTTCAGAACCCTCTCGGAAACCGGTGGGGTGTCCGTAATAACTGCGGAGGGATCTGGGTTTTGCTTCATTCCTCCGAGGCCGTGTTCCGCAAAGTACTTAATTCCAAATAATATCCCCATCACAATGCCCACAAACCCAAGAATTCCAATCAGCACCTGGATAAGTGGACTCGCACATCCGGAGCGCTTTTTGCCACCGTAGGACGGAATCCCTTGCACATTCATTCTCGGAGCCTGTCCAGACTGAATCATATGAGCAACAAGAGCAGGCTGTTGCTGGAGTTGATACTGATGCTGGAGCCAGTTCGGATCGACGCCATTGACGGGAACGCCCGACCGCTCGATCAATATCAACCAGTCCGCAAACGTCATGAAATCATTTTACAGAGTGTTTACGCATTTTCACTGGGAAATCCGCTATCATTAGTTGAACCTGATCCACGGATAACTGCCAGGTATTTAGGTCGCTTTAGGTTTTGTGAGAACAATTTAAAGATATTTGTGAGGTTTGCTCTAAAGGTTTGACGAAAGGCTACCGATAAGCTAAGTAGACGAAAGTCTCTGACAGAAAATGGCACGACGGGGGAAACCTCGATCACGCAAAGCCTAAGGGTCTGTTTTCGGTTTACCGAGAATAAGAAAGCCGGGTTGCCTGTCTGGAATCGAGCAAGGTAAATAAAATGCGGATTTCAGATACGGAAGTAAAAAAGGCACTGAGCGGTTTCACCGCTCCAGAAGTTGATGTTCAAGAGGAGAACCTCAAAGTCGTTCTCGGCGTCGAGACCGATGAGGATGCATCTGAGCGCGACGCACAACTCGTCAAAGATCTCACCAAACAAGTCCTCGATATGCCCGAACGAGAAGAAATGATTGCTTCTCTCAAGGCAAAAATCGAAGCTGGCGAGTACAACCCAACGTCCCACGACATCGTGGACACCATGATCAGGCGAGCAATCGCCGACCGAATGCGCTAGTCAGCGCCGACTTCAGATCATCAAACCCTCTTCTCAAGCATCTTGGGAAGAAGGTTTCTGGTTTTTCGTGCCAACGAGAAATCAGAAATCTCTACAGATTCGCTTTCGCGAACTTAATGATCAACGCCAACGGCTCCGGAACCATCGGACCCTCAAATGCGTCATCTCCTGCTTTAACCGTTGACTTAAAGTTGTGACTTGCATTCGGAACAGTCAACGACTCTACCTTATCAAATCCTCTCGTTTTCAATGCCGCCACCAGCCGCGGAGTATCGCGCTCCGCCGAAACCTGCGTATCCTTTTGACCATTCATCACCAATACCGGACCGCTCACCTTTTTAGCAAAATCAATCGGGTCAATGCGGCAATAGGCACCAACGATATCCTCAGTCGTGGCATTAAACAGCGATTCTAAGCCAGCCGGAACGTTGGGCGGAAGCGGCTTCCTACTCGCCAACGCGGCGCATGCGGCATCGACGTAGTCGAGGTACCTCTTTGCGAGGTCTTCGGTGGCACCACCTTTTTTCAACTGTCGAGCAATCTGCTCGTGGAGAATGATCCCCATGGGCCGGCCGGTGCCACCCATCAGAATTGTTGCCTTTGGTGCTCGCAAAAATCCATTCAAGTCCGACCCAAGTTGCAAGGATATCAACGCGCCCTCACTATGACCAAGAATCCCGACACGGCCTTTCTCAACCTCTGGTTGCTTCTGAAGGAATAGTAGTGCGGCCTTCGCATCGTCCACAAAGTTCTGCCAAGCGAAAAAGTGACTCATCTCCTTGACGTTTTTCGGCCACTTCGAGGCGTAAATATTGATTGCACGCTTATCGAACCGCAAACTCGCTATGCCATTCTTGGCTAACTCTTCCGCAATTTGCTTCAACAAGTCCGTCTTAATGCCAAGGCTCGAATTACCGTTTCGATCCGTCGGACCGCTCCCAGGGATCAGAAGAATTGCGGGAGCCTTACCCGTCACCCCCTGCGGAAGTTGAAAAGTACCCTCAAGCATCAATCCATGCGAATCGAATTTCACGTCTCGACTCGCGCTAGATTCCATGGACAAAGGAGGCGAAGGCGTAATCGCGGGCTTCCCGCTCCCAAGTAAAGACACAAAGAGAATGGGCAAAAGAGTAATCATAATTTTCACTAAAATAATACTTCTGCCGTAACCACACTGGTTGCAGGCAATTTGATCGAAAGATTTGTCCCCGAAGCAAACGCTTCAATCGACTTCGGAGAACCGGGAGCAAGCGGATCCGAAAGATAAGCTCGAACCAGTTTCGCCGTAGACGGCATACTCAAGAAAAACTTCTGATCGGTAGTCATTTTGTTCACCATCACAATCGTCATCCGCTTCTTGTTCTTCGAGCTCATCGACGCATAAACCGAGTTCTCACTCGCAACTTCGCCTGCTACCCTAACTCCCAAGTCTCCGAATTGCGATCCCCGGCCGTCAAAGTTCAAAAACGCCTCAAATCCCGAGATTTGAGCCGGAGAGCCAGGGCTAATTCCCCAGTTGCAAGCCGCAAACAAACCATAGCGACCAAAGATCCCGAGCGCATCAGCTTGGGCCACCAATCCACTTCCCGCCTTATCCCCGCCGTAGTTATATTCTGTAATCGCAAGCTTCGTGCCTGGGTAATGAGCATCAATTTGACCGAGAACCCGAGGCAGCAGAGTAATTGGCTTCTTGCCCAGAGAATCCGCAATCCAGCTCGACTCAACATACGTCGTATCCCACAAAGACCGTGGAGCCTGAATTCGCGCCGCCGCGGTATCGGAATTTGCATCCTTATCGGTGATTCGGACTCCGCCACCTCGTGCCTCTGGGTACCAATGGATGTCCAAAACATCTAACAATCGCTTGCCCGCCGATGATTCCGCGCTTTTCATCGCCGCAAGGTAGGTGTCCAGAAAGTCGCGATTGTTTCGGTCGGGTGCATCCTGGAGGGCTCGGAATCCCTGCCAGCCATAATTCGCCGGTCCAAAGATCATCGTCTTTGGCGCAACCGCCTTGATAGCAGAGGCATATTCCGTGTTGTTCGCGATGATTTCTGCATATGTCAGCTTGCTTGGATGGATGCGGGCATGGGTTCCCGACCATATGTCCGGCTCGTTGTCCAGGCTGTACCAAACCGGAGTCTTTGCGGATTTCGTCTTCTCCAGGTATGCAACCAATTCATCCTGATACACGGCTTTGTCGTTCAAATCCGGCGGATATGCAAACTTGCCTCCGGGCTTATGAGCATACGATTTGTTAAATCTTACCGATAGATAGTTAGACGTTTTGTTCACGTCTCCACCGCCATTTTTATCCGCAGCCACATACCCAATGGTCGGAATGGTCAACAAGACCGCAGCTTCATTTTCTTGTGCAGCTTTCATGTAACTAGCCGGGACCAAGCCCGGCTCATTCGATGCCGAAAGGAAGCTGTCGTTCTGGTGCTGATAGTCGCTGCCGGCATTGCTAGCGTTCGTCTCCCAGTTGTAGGCTGTCATTCGGTTTCCACCCTGACGAACCAACGGGTATCCCGAACCCATCTTTCCCCACTGCATATTGTTCGCTCCATAGATGTAAGGCGAAATAGGTTTCTGCTGAGTTATGTCAATCGTGATCGCACGAGTCTGGAAAAAAAGGCAAAGGAGTAACATCGGTCTACTCCGATCTTATCACAAGTTTTGACAACTCGGAACTCGGTCCTGCCGACAATATTTGGTTTGGTGAAGGGCCAGTGCCTTCTCCCAAAATTGAAAGCCCTTAAGTCGTCCCCAGCAGCATCTGATCAGAACACCTCTAGGACAAGAGGATTTGCATTATACGTATCATACGGATCATAGCTACGACAA
This sequence comes from Armatimonadota bacterium, assembly GCA_043785475.1. Lineage (GTDB taxonomy): Bacteria > Armatimonadota > Fimbriimonadia > Fimbriimonadales > Fimbriimonadaceae > Fimbriimonas. The sequence continues at coordinate 624 of JAYVXG010000421.1, read as the reverse complement.
CTTAGAATTCACCTTCGCCGCCTGCAAATCCGTAAGGATTTTAGTCACGGCCTTCACGTCCACCGGCTTGACCAAGTGGTGATCGAACCCTGCTTCCTGGGACTGGCGGCGGTCATCCGTTCCGCCCCATCCGGTCGAGGCGATCAAGACCACATCCTTAGCCCATAATTGTTCGCGAATACGGCGGCACGCTTCATACCCGTTCAACACCGGCAACCCGATATCCAGCACGATCACGTCAGGCCTGAACTCCTCGGCGAGGTCTACGCCCGTTTGTCCGTCATAGGCGCTGCGCACTTCGTTCCCAAGGCTCTTCAACAATAACGACAAGACGTACGCAAGGTCCAGGTTATCGTCCACGACGAGGATACGTAGCGACGACACGGCGAGCTGCTCATTTTCTTTGACCAACGCTTGCTGTTCAGTCGCCCTGATGACAACTGGTAGCCGGACGATGAATTCGCTACCCATGCCCAGCCCCTCGCTACGTGCCTCGACTTCACCACCGTGCATCTCGACCAGACGCTTGACCAGCGTCAACCCAATCCCTAGGCCGTTTTGCGATTTCTCCAACGACCGATCCACTTGCGTAAACATATCGAAAATGCGACGGAACTGGTCGGC
>JAYVXG010000420.1:0-1526 GCA_043785475.1 Armatimonadota bacterium | reverse complement strand
GGAGTTTGGCGATGCTCTCTGGTTGGCAGCAACCGTCAATCATCCCTTGGGAACTTCGTTCCTCTGTCACGCCAGTCATGGAATAATATTATCGATTTGAATGACTGAAGCGCCATCTTCCCTATCTAAGGAAGGACTTAGGTCGGCAAGATATGGTTGATTTGGACACTCCAGAATAAAGTCCTCTCCTTGATAGGAGGGGTGGCAGTCCGGTGACTTTGTCGGACTGACGGGGTGGATTATTCTACGCCGAACTATCCATGTGAGGCAGACTCGCCCGCAACGAACCCGGTCGCGAATGCGGCTTGGAGGTTGTATCCGCCTACTGGGCCAGCGATATCGAGGACTTCACCACACAAATACAAACCGGAGATCAGTTTAGACTCCATCGTTTTCGAATCCACTTCGTCAAGGCTTACCCCTCCAGCGACAACTTCGCCTTTTTCGAGCGGCACCGCGCGAACGTCGCCGATAGTCCAAGCTTTGAGTTGAAGCGCGAGGCGGTTGCGCGACTTTCGGTCAAGTTGTCCGAAGGTCACCTTTGGGTCGAGTTGGCCCTGGTCGGTGAAGGGGGTGAGGATGCTTTCGGGAAAAAACATGGAAAGAAACATCGATACGGTCGATTTTGGGTTCTGGGACAACAATTGAGTACTTAAGTCCTCTATTGTTGTTTTCGAAGCGAGATCGACTTCGAGGCGCACCGGGGAGTTTTCGAGGGCTTCGGCCACAAATCGACTGATCCCCAGAGCACAAGGACCCGAGATTCCTTGGTGGGTAAAGAGCATGTCTCCTTCCCAACGAGCGACTTCTTTAGTCGTTCTCGCCTTGAGCACTATGTTCCGCAAGGCGACGCCCGAGAGGCCAACCTGAGGCCCTGCAAGATAGATTGGTGCGAGAGCCGCGCGAGTCTTAACGATGCCGTGTCCCAATCCCCTAAGCCATTTCCATCCGTCCCCGGTCGTGCCGGAATTTGGGTAGCTTGATCCGCCGGCGCAGACGACAATTTTGGGTGCGAAAAGCTCGGTCAGGCCAATGCTCCCTCGATGGTCGACAATTTCGAGGGCACCGGAGAGAAGAGCTTTTGCGCCATATTGGGATTTCTCGACTGTGCTTCTTCGCGTAACTTCGGTTGCTCGCCCAATCCTGACTCCGGTGACTTTGCCTTCTTCGCAGAGAATCTCCTCGACTGGAGAATTTAGGTACACGGCAACTCCAGCCTCGTCAAGAAGCTGTTTTAGAACTGCCACGACATCTTTGGCGGTTTGATGCACCGGGAAAATTCTGCCATCCGGGCGGGTGTAGACTTCGATTCCGCGCTCGGTTAGGAGGGGGACAATGGATGAACTCGGAAATCGATAAACGCTCGGGCGGATAAATCGGGCTTCGTTTTGCCGAAAAGGAGCCAAGACCGTTTCAATGGGTCCATCGTGGCATATATTGCATTTGCCTCCGCCGGAAATGAGTATCTTGGTCCCGATGCGCGCGGTTTTCTCAAGAAGAACGACTTTTGCGCCGAGCGATGCGGC
>JAYVXG010000419.1:0-1529 GCA_043785475.1 Armatimonadota bacterium | reverse complement strand
CGCCGGTCAACATCAGGCGGGTACGTGCCGAATGGGACATGATCCGAAGGCGAGCGTCGTCGATCCGCTCGGACGAGTTCATGGTTATCGAAACCTCTGCATTGCGGACGGTTCAGTCCATCCGACAAACGGCGGCTTCAACCCGGTGTTGACGATTTTGGCAATGTCGTGGCGAACGACCAATGGGATTATCGACAGGCTGTCCTAAGGGAATATGTGGTTTAGGGCAACGTCGATTTTGGTCGCAAGATTTGGAAATTTGTAGCAAAAGTGCCCACCCATGTAAGGATTCGACCATCTGGTGCGAATAACAAGACATGAACCCATTGAAAAGCGCGCTCGCCGACCAGCAAGCGCGCTTTCAGTCCCAAGTAGAGATCCACAAACGGATCATCTATAAGGTTGTCAGTGGATTCGCCTGGCAGCAAGAGGACCAACAAGACCTAGCGCAGGAAATTACCCTCCAACTTTGGCGAGCTTTCCCAAAATATGATCCAAAGCGATCGTTCTCGACTTGGATGTATCAGGTTGGGCTCAACACTGCAATTTCGTAGTCCCGAAAGGCAAAGCTAAGAAATCAGCATTTGGCAACCGACGAGGAACTCACTCAAATCGCAGACCGACAACCCGATAGTTCGGACTCCCTAGCCCTATATCTCCTCATCGAATCCCTGGACGAGCTCAGCCGGGCTTTGCTCATGCTCACTATCGACGAACGAAGCCACGCCGAAATTGGTGAGATTCTTGGAATCACTTCCGCCAACGTGGCCGTCAAACTCAATCGGCTTAAGACTCGACTCCGCATGGAAGTCGAACAGCAAAACTAAATATCAAACGGAAATCAACATGGAACAAAAAGAAATGCTCATGGCTTGGAAAGAACTCCAAAGTCGAGTCGAAAAAATAACCGCTCTTCAAATCGAGTCCCAAGGAAAAGTCAGGCAGTCTGAAATGAGGGCGGTACAAAACCGGACAAGGCTCTCCCCTGTCGTTAATCTCACCGCAGCAAGTATAAGTTGCCTCGTCACTGGCGGCTTCATCGCCGACCATTTCACGACCGTAATTGAGGCACCGGTTTCTGCTTTGCCCGCAGTTAATATCATTGCTTTCTCGATTTTGCTCATCAATTTGAGCGTTCGTCAGCTGATTCTCTCGTATCAGCTCGATTACGCTAGCCCGATTGTCGAAACTCAAACGCAATTGGCGAAACTTCGAAAGCTTCGATTGCAGTCAACCCAATTGGTCTTCGTACTGGCCTTGCCGACGTGGTTCATCTTTCCAATCTTGTTTGGACAAATGGCATTCGGAGTTCGTTTCATCAACGCTATCAGTCCGACTTGGATTCTCGCAAATATTGCGTTCGGAATAGCTATGATCCCGGTTCTGGATTGGTTTCTCAAACGATCTCGTTATGCCGACTCGCTCCAGGACATGATCGTTGGAAAGAACATTGTCGAAGCCGAATCTTTCTTGAGGGAACTTTCGGAATTCAAAGCCGGTTAAATTTGGCGTCAGGGCGTGTGAAGCCA
>JAYVXG010000418.1:0-5289 GCA_043785475.1 Armatimonadota bacterium | reverse complement strand
TTCGAACCCGAATTTACTGCGCCGATCCTATTGAACAGGCGATTCGACCTCTCATTCCAGTCTACGGTCACGATCCTTATTGGCGGTCCGCTTTTGTTGAGACGATGAAAATGTTGGACCATCCGTACGATGTCCGTTCCTACATGCGGAAGGAGCACTGGATGACTATTTGGTTTCTCGAAATTCTTTATGGAGATACGTCAAAGGGGACGTTGGGGGATTTAGGATTGAAGGATGAGGACTCTCTGCCATCGAAGTATCTCTTTGGAAAATTCACTCCTCGAGTTGCAACGGCAATCAAGTCTCGAATGCACGAAATTTATGCTTCCATTTGGCGTGACCTTCCGGCTGACCCGGACGACACGGAGGGGCTAATCAAGGCTCTTACACCCTTTCGCGTGATGAGTACTTATCCGGACCTCAGTTACGATGAAGCGGATAAGGTTGACGAGGATTTTATTTCGCTTGGACGGGTCCTCAACGTTGAAGTGGCTCAGAGAAACGTCCTCCTTCAGGCCCTTGCCCTACTCAATCCCGAGGCAGATCCGGAAAGCGGGCTTCCACTGCCTGGGAGGTATCGAGCCGATGTTCGTGGTGGACAAATCTATCTGGAACATCAAGCGAAAGGATGGGTCATTTCCTCGGTTGGTCGAAATGGTAAGGATGACCATGCAGTTCCGCCGCCAGCTTCCATCGATGACTTCGTCGTCCATTTGTCTCCAGCCACGATCGACCCAAAGGATTCAACCCGCCAGAAGCCTTGGGGACTCGGGTTTGGCGGGATTCAGTAGCCATCAGTTGGCTAACAGCTGAAGGCTTTGTTTACCAGCCGCGGGTGGCGAGCAATTCTTTTTCCTCTAGGCTGTCGCAGTTGATGCCAACCATTGGCTGGCCGAGGTTTCGAGAAATCTCTGCAAGCTTCTTGGCATCTTTGTAGAACAGAACCGACTCGACGATGGCTTTCGCTCGCTTTGCCGGGTCACCGGACTTGAAGATTCCCGAGCCAACAAAAACCGTTTCGGCGCCAAGCTTCATCATCAGCGCCGCGTCGGCTGGGGTCGCGATGCCGCCTGCCGAGAAGTTCGGGACTGGAAGTCGACCAAGTGCCTTAACTTCTCGAATGAGTTCAAGGGGTGCCTGGTGGTTCTTCGCCAAAACATAAAGCTCGTCTTCGCGAGCGTTCTGCACTACCTTAATTTCTGACATGACCGTTCGCAAGTGGCGTACGGCCTCGATGACGTCACCAGTGCCGGCCTCGCCCTTGGTTCGGATCATTGCTGCGCCTTCGGCGATTCGTCGCAGAGCCTCGCCCAGGTTTCTGCATCCGCAGACGAAAGGAACCGTGAATGCATGCTTGTCGACATGGTTTGCGTGGTCGGCGGGAGTCAAAACTTCGGATTCATCGATGAAGTCGACTTCGAGCGCCTCGAGGATTTCGGCTTCGGCAAAGTGACCGATTCGGCACTTGGCCATAACCGGAATCGAGACGGCTTTTTGGATGCCAATGATGAGTTCAGGGTCGGACATTCGGGCGACGCCGCCATCTTTTCGGATGTCGGCCGGGACTCTTTCGAGGGCCATAACCGCCACCGCGCCGGCATCTTCGGCGATCCGGGCCTGCTCGGCGTTGACCACATCCATGATCACGCCTCCCTTCAGCATTTCTGCGAGACCAACCTTTTCTCGCCACGTCTTCTTTGCCGCTATCTGCTTTTCAATGCTCATTATCAATTACCTAATCTAATCGTAAGGATACCTTTTTAGGTTCAAATCCTTCTGGGAACCTCGTTTGCCCCTAACATTCTTACGCAAAATCGGTTTAGGTCAATTCAGAAAAGATGTGCCCTGCCGGGATTTATTTGGGAACTGTCGAGTCCGCGGTTGGCTTTCCTGAACCCGGCATGTTAGACTTCATTCGATGTTCTTAAAACTTCCCTTATTCGCAGTAGTTTCGACAATCGCGGTGTCAACTGCTCTGGCGTCGTCGGAAACAGCTAGCCAGAAGAAGATTTGTAAGGCGATCATGGCCGCCGACGAGAAGTGGTCGGCTGCTTGCATGTCGCACCAACTAGACAAGACGTTGTCGTTTTATGCCGAAGATGCCGTTTTTCTGGCGCCAAATGCACCGATGCTGACGACCATGAAGGATATTAAGGCGGCTTGGGTAGGTTTGGTTGCCTCGACGTCGACTGTTTCTTGGAAGGCAACGAAGGTGGTGGCGGCGAAATCAGGTGAATTGGCTTACAGTTATGGTTCGTACGATTTGTCGATGAAGGATGCGAGCGGGAAGATGATCAAGGATCACGGCAAGTTCGTCGAGATTTGGAAAAAGCAGGCGGACGGCTCGTGGAAGTGTGCGGTGGACATGTTTAACTCTGACCTGCCTGCATCGTAGTCGAATGAGCCAATTCGAAACTAAGCTTTAGAATCTCGTTCATGGTTTGGATTGCCGGATTTGTTTTTTGGGAAGATCCTCCGGTTAGGATCGCAATTCAGCCACTCGGATCGGTTTCTGCTCGGGTTCGAGATGTGGTTAAGGCTCACCTTGAGAAGATCTACTTTGCTACGGTGACGGTTTTGCCCCTAAAGCCGTTGCCTCGGTCGGCATTTTATCCGGCAAGGTCTCGGTACCGGGCCGATCTGCTGCTTACTGTCCTCGCCAAAAACCAAATGTTTGACAAAATCATCGGCATCACTTCGGTCGATATCTCGACGACGAAGGCGTCTTATGCCGATTGGGGGGTGTTTGGTCTCGGGCAACTTGGTGGGCGATCTTGCGTTGTTTCCGACTTTCGTCTTCACAAGAAGGGGGTCGTGTTGTCCACCGATAGACTGTGTCGGGTGGCGGTCCATGAAGTCGGTCACACCCTTGGGCTCGACCATTGTCCGACGCTGCACTGTACGATGAGCGATGCGAAGGGTTCATTGAAGACAGTGGACGTGGATACGGGATTCTGTGCCCTGTGTCGGAAGCGGGTTAAGGCGATTCGATAGCTTGGCTTTTCCGCCAAAACTCCCTATACTCACTTCATGATTTCTGTGGCGCAAAGAATTGGACTCGCATCCACGCTCCTCCTGTTCTCTTGCATTCAACTCTCCGCGAGCCCTCAGCCACCAAACACACCTGATCTAGCCGTCAAAAAGGCTCTACCGCTTCTCCAACGCACTGCCGTGTCTTGGTATAAGGGGGCGAAGTGCTCGAGTTGTCACCATCAATCGTTGGCCCAAGTGACTGTTGCCGTTGCCCGGGAACAAGGATATCTGGTCGAAGATAAAAAGGCAAAAGAAATTGATGATCGAATGGTTTCGGGACGGATCCGGGCCCGTCTTGCTCTCTTCGAAGGTACGGGTGACATCAATGGTTCCGCAGGAAACTCTTACGGTCTCTTTGGACTCTCGGCAGCGCGAATTCCTGCTAACGATGCGACCGACTCGCAGATTTACTATCTGCTTAGCAAACAGGCGATCGACGGCCGTTGGCCATGCATTAGCCATCGTCCTCCGTTGGAGGACAAAGCTATCTCCCTCACGGCGCTGGCTCTTCGAGCCCTTGCAATCTACACGCCTCGTAATCTCGAAAGTGAGTCAAGAGAAGCTCAGAAAAATGGACGAACCTGGCTAATTTCGAGCCAACCGAAATCAACCGAAGAACGCACGTTTAAATTACTTGGGCTTTCTTGGGTGCATGCGCCAAAAGCGGAATTGATCAAGGTTCGTGATGAGATCCTTGCAACTCAATGCCCTGATGGTGGATGGTCGCAGCTTCCTTCTCTGAAATCCGATGCTTATGCTACGGGACAAGTGCTTGTAGCTCTCCAAACCGCCGGTGGAGTACGGGCAAACCACGAGTCGATTCAAAGAGGAATACGTTTCTTACTAGAAACTCAAAAGGAAGATGGATCTTGGCTCGTTGAAACGCGCCGCCGCTTTCCGGGCTTGCCGTATTTCGAATCCGGCTTCCCGCACCGCGAGCACCAATTCATTTCCAATGCCGGCACGGCGTGGTCGACGATGGCATTGGCTATTAATCGGACACCAGGTTGGCAACGGACGATTCTCGACACCCAGCCTCTGCCTCGAAATAATATGCTACAGATTCTTGCCAGAAACGCAAAGGACAATCGCCTCATGAACGCCGCCTTATTTGGTTCAGTAACCGAAATAGAGCGAGCCATCAAGGGAGGAGGCAACGTCAATTCAGTCGGTATAGAAGGTACGACTGCGCTGATGTATGCCGCTCGAGATTCGAAAAAGGTCGCTCTACTATTGGAGCGTGGTGCAAAAGTCAAATCCGTTTCAAATGAGAAGACGACCGCTTTACATGTTGCCAGTGGCTTCGTACGAGGTGGTGACTCAGTTCGTTTGCTGGTCAAAGCGGGGGCGAACGTTGACGTGGTCAACGCGATGGGTGAGACACCACTCGCTCTTGCGGCAAATTCGGGAGATATGGTTAGAGCCAAGTTTTTGTTGGACAACGGTGCTAACCCAAATAGTGGAGGAGCGATCGCAGGGATTTATGCGCTTTCTGTACAGAACGTCCCAATGTTGAAACTTCTAATCGACCGGGGACTCGACTTGAAAACACGGGTAACCCCTCAGGGCGATACCTTACTGAGTTTCTGTGTACAGGATGGCTCGGAAGACATCATCCAGCTTCTCTTGGAAAATGGCGCCAATCCAAATGATTCAACGAAGGACGGCCTGACCATTCTCATGACGGCCGCAATGTGTGATCCCGGCCATGCAAGGATTGTTGAGAATCTCATTCGTCACGGAGCAAGGGTTGACGCCAAAACTCCCGAGGGAAAGACGGCTTTAAGCCTTGCCACCAAGTATCACAACCTCCATCTAGCCAGAGCCATCGAAGCAAAGCTGTAAACTGAAGTCGATTTGATTTCCCCTACTTGGTTTGAAGCTCTTTCCGAGGCTGGCACATTGTCGCCCAAGCAGCTCGCCAAGAAATATGGCGATGACGCCGCACGTTGGGCATCTCTTCAGGTTGATTTGCGAAAGAAGGCTCGAGCCAAGTTTGCCAATTCCGACCAGATGCTGTTTGACCGCGAAGCCTTGGAACAAGCGACCCACGAAGCGGTGGCTCGGTACCACGCCTCGAAGTTTCCAGAGGGTGCTTCGGTAGTCGATATGACCGTCGGAATTGGGTCCGACATAATCGCACTCACAAACCGAGGTCCGGCAATTGGATTCGAACTCGATGCTGAGCGGGCCGACTATGCCCGCCACAACTGCCCGGGTGCCGATGTTCGCAACGAGGATGGCTTGGCCCATGTC
>JAYVXG010000417.1:0-5290 GCA_043785475.1 Armatimonadota bacterium | reverse complement strand
AAGATCTGTCTGGGCTTCAATCTCTCGTCGAAAAATTTCTCCCGAGGAAAGGGAATGCACACCCTTGCGGCCACCCAGTAGAGCGGCTTGAGTTCCTTTTCCAACTCCGGGCGGTCCAATTAAAATGATCCTCATTCGTTAAGTGTCCAAATCTGCTATCGGCTAAACAAAATAAAGACCTCAATTTGCATTGAGGCCTTTATTGTAGATTGTTTGATTACTGATCGTATTGCTTCATCAACAGATTAGCTTCAATCTGTCTCATCGTTTCCAAGGCAACACTGACAAGAATTAGCAACGAAGTGCCGCCAACCGCGCCAACTCCGTAGTTGTAGCTCAAATTCGTAACCGCAGGGGTGATGTATTGCAAAAGCGCTACACCGGCGATGAAAATTGCGCCAACAATTGTCAATTTCGAGATGATGTCATCCAAGAAATCCTTGGTCTGCTTGCCTGGACGTACGCCTGGGATGATCGAACCAGCTCGCTTGAGGTTATCGCTGATATCCTCCACGTTGTACTGAATCGCATTCCAGAAATACGAGAAAAACAAGATCATCAGGAGGTAAATCAAACATCCAATCGGGTTGATTGTCCAGTGGATACCAAAGACCGGATCCTGTGGAGCCGGACTAATAAAGTTGCCAATCGCAAGGAAAGCCTTACCCAAAGGAGTGTCCTTTCCGCCGAGCATGCTGCCGAATTGCGCGGGCATATAGATGATCGAGGAAGCGAAGATGATTGGGATAACACCCGCCATTAGCAGGGAAAACGGCAAATAGCTCGTCTTTCCGCCAATCGCTTTGGTGCCGATCATTCGGCGCATATGCTGAACTGGGATCCTTCTCTGAGCCGAAGTGAAATGCACGACCAACCAAGTTGTCACCAAGAAAATCGCAATTAGGAAAGCAACCTGATACCATTGGATGGCGTGGTCGGTCAAACCTTTCCACATCTTGGAAGCCTGATAAGGAAGTGCGATCATGATGCCCGCGAAGATCATCAGCGACACACCGTTACCAATACCTTTCTCAGAGATTTGCTCGCCCAGCCACAATGTGAACATCGCGCCTGCAGTCCAGAAGACAAGAATGGTCGCAATCGCACTGAAAGGCATTTTTCCTATTCCACCCTGGAGAAGCTGAATATAGCCCCAGCCTTGCACTATGCACATGACGAGGGTGAGCAAGCGGGTTCGCTGATTCTGCTTCTTTCGAGCATACTCGCCACCCTCCTGCAACTCCTTTTTGAGCTGAGGAAAGGCGGTCGACATAATTTGCATGATGATCGATGACGTAATGTACGGGTTCATTCCCAACGCGAAAACGGAAAGTCTTCTCAGGGCACCACCACCAAAGCTGTCGATCATCTGAAAGACTGGAGAGTCCTTTAATTTGACCATGATGTCACTTTCGGTCATGCCGGGAATCGGCACGGGAATATGAATTCCCAGGGCAAATACCGCGAACATCAAAAGCAGAAACTTAATACGCGTGCGAAGATCATCGTCTTCCCACGCAAGTCGGAAAATCTGCGTTAAGGGCAGCGAGAGAGACTTATCGCCTCCTCCGCCACCGCCAAAAGCGCCACCAAAGCCGCCGAAGCTCAAAGTGAGACGGCCTCTCCCCCGTTCGCAAGAATGGCTTCAGAAGCCGCTCCGCTAAACTTGTGAGCAGTGACTTTCAGCTTTTTGCTGAGGGTGCCGAAGGCGAGAATTTTTACTCCATCGACTCGGTTCAAAGAGATAATTCCCTTTTCTTCGAGGATCGCTGGAGTGACTTCCGCGCCCTTCTCAAAGTTCTTCTCAAGATCGTCAAGATTGACAATCGCGAAGACCTTATGATTCACGTTGCGGAAACCTTTCTTTACCGGAAGTCGGCGGAAGATCGGAGTTTGTCCACCTTCAAAGTTCGGGTGGATTTGTCGTCGTGCTTTCTGACCTTTGGTACCACGAGTTGCGGTTTTTCCCATGCCAGAACCAATACCACGAGCAATGATTCTCTTTCGAGTCGAGCTGCCGGGGCTTGGACTAAAGTTATGTAGACCCATGTTTATTTCTTCTCCGTCTTCTTAGCTGCCGGTTTTTTCGGCTTTTCTACTGACGTTACTTTGGCTTTCGCTGTTGCAGCCTTCGCTGGTGCAGCTTTCGCTGGTGCAGCTTTTGCTGGCGCGGCTTTTGCCTTGGCTACCTTCGCAGGAGCAGATTCAGCTTTCATAACCGAAACCTTCACAGGCTTTGCTTTCGGCGTTTTGACGTTCTTAGAACCACCAGGCCGGGTTACCGTTCGAGCTTTCGGAGTTCCTTCTACTTCTTCAACGAAAAGAAGTTCCTTGACTCGGTGGACCATTCCGACGATGTTTGGCGTAGCATTGTGCTCAACGACTTGGTTAATCTTTCGAAGACCCAACGAATTGACAACCCGCTGGGTTCTCCACTGGTATCCGACCAAAGATCGGACTAACTTAATGCGAAGCATTGAATTCTTCCTCCTTTCGAGCTTTCTCTAGCCAAGGCACGAGTGCCTTAACGTCCATGTCTCGTCGTGCCGCAACATCTTCCGGATGGGAGAGGCCTTGGAACGCGCTCATCGTGGCGTACGCCATGTTGATTGCGTTTCGGCTACCGAGTGACTTGGCGAGTACGTTGTGAATACCAGCAGCTTCAAGGCACATTCTTACTGCGCCACCGGCTTTGACTCCCGTTCCCGGCGCGGCAGGTTTCAGCATAACCAATGCGGTTCCGCTGACTGCTCTAATTGCGTGGGGAATTGTTTCGCCGATCATCGGTACCTTGAACATGCTCTTTCGGGCGGCTTCTTCAGCTTTCCGAATCGCATCCGGGATACCGCGTGCTTTACCAAGTCCCAGTCCGATGCTGCCTTTGTTGTCTCCAACGACGACGAGGATGGACCAACTTGCGGTCTTACCACCCTTGTGAGTCTTGAAAACCTTATTAGTTCGGATAATTCGCACATCAAGCTGAGGACCACCATCGGTGTTCCGGCTCTCTCGCTTTCCGCTCATTCGCATTTTCATGGTTTAGAAATCCAACCCAGCTTCCCGGGCGCCATCTGCAAGAGATGCCACACGTCCGTGGTATTGGAAGCCTCCACGGTCAAAAATTACGGTCGAAAGGCCAGCCTTCTTTGCTCGCTCGGCGATTGCCGAACCGACTTTCTTGGCTCCCTCTACATTGCCAGAAGCCTTCAAGTCCTTTTCGCGGGAACTTGCAGCGACCAACGTGTGACCAGTTGTATCATCGATAATTTGCGCCGAAATGTGCTTCAAGCTGCGGAAGACAGCCAGTCTTGGCCGCTCCGGAGTACCCGAAACACGCTTTCGAAGGCGAGCATGCCGTGCCAGGCGCATTGTTTGTCTATTTTTTGTTGCCATAACTTAACGGTTCTCCTTACTTCTTTGCGGAAGCACGCTTTCCTGCCTTTAGCTTAATAACTTCACCCTGATAGCGAATTCCCTTACCTTTGTAAGGTTCAGGCTTTCGGACTTTTCGGATGTCGGCGGCGACTTGACCAACGAGGGCCTTATCGATACCGGAAACGAGGATGCTGGTTGTTCGAGCTTTTTCGTCGGCTTTTACTTCCAAAAGGACGCCTTCTGGTGCGTCAACGGTGACCGGGTGAGAATAACCCATGTTCAGAAGCAAGTTTCGTCCTTGCATCGTCGCACGGTATCCAACGCCGATAACGTCGAGCTGCTTTTTGTGGCCGTTGGTAACTCCCTCGATCATGTTAAAGATCAGAGTTCGAGCGAGGCCATGTTGGCTTCGAGCTTCTCGGAGGTTGTTTGGGCGCTCAAGATTCAACTTGCCTTCTTCTTGCTTAACGGTCAGAAGTCGACTAATTACCTGATTCAATTCGCCTTTAGGGCCTTTGACCGATACGTTGTTCGTAGCTTCGTCGACGGTTATCGTCACGTTGCCCGGTACATCGATTGGCTTAATTCCAATTCGGGACATTAGTAAACCTCACAAAGCACTTCACCGCCGATCTTCTTTCGGCGTGCTTCTCGGTCAGTCATCAAGCCTTGGTTGGTGGTAAGAATTCGTGTTGCAAGTCCGTTTCGGAGCGGCTTAAGGTCGCCCACGGCGGTGTAAACACGAAGTCCAGGCTTCGAGACGCGCTTGATCTCATTAATGAGAGCGTGGCGTCGGTTGTCATATTTGAGCGTGACTCGAATATTCGGAAATTTGGATTCAGTCGTGACTTCGTGAGACTCGAGATAACCTTCAGACTGAAGAAGCTTGACAATTTCAAGCTTGATCTTGCTGTGGGGTACGTCGACGCTCATCATTTTCGCCTGATAACCATTTCGAATGCGAGTCAATAGGTCTGCAATAGGATCACTGTGCATTTTGTTATTTCCTCGGGATTACCAGCTCGACTTCACGATGCCGGGGAGTTCGCCACGATGTGCCTTTTCTCGGAAGACTTGTCGGCAGACGCCGAAGAAGCTGTACACGCCGTGAGCGCGTCCCGTGATGGAGCATCGAGTGTATTGACGAGTCTTGAACATTCGGTTCTTGATTCGCTTTGCCTTAAAGGCAGCAAGGGCTTCATCACGCTTTTCTTTTGGAAGAGACAAGATTGCTTTTTCTTCAGCATTCAACTTCTCCCATTTAGCGCTCAGCACCCTATGTTTTTGGATTAGACATTCTTTCGCCATATATTTTCACCGTTGTCGAGTAGGTATGCATTTGGAGGCGAATCCGAGCGCAAGGTACCCGTGGTCAGGTTGTCATCGACCGTCCGAAGACAGCCAACAATAAATAGTACCCAAGAATAGCTTTCAGCTGCCAGCTTTTGGTCGATGGCTAGAGAATTGGATTCTCGTGCGCAATGCCTTCGCCGTTGGTCTCAATAAGCACCTTGACCTGTCCGGTTTTCCCAACCGCGCTCCTCGGTCTTAGGGGGTGGCCATCTGTATAGCTTTGGCGAGGATATCATCTTAGTCAACCGTCGCAATGTAGGTGCCAGCTCTGACTTTCTCGGGAATCGGCATAGAGCGGACTTCAAGCGAAATGGATCCGTGGCCAGGGATTGAAGTGAAAACATCCTTCGTGGGAATGTTGAATGAAGTATGAATCTGCATTTCTGGTTCTTTCCGCCAAATTCCACCTGGAACAGACGTGATTTCACAGTCAATAACCAACTTTGAATCGAAATTGTACGCGACAATGGGCTTGGAGCCAGTATTAATTAGCCTCAAAGTTAAGAAATTTCGGTTCCCGGCCTCAACAGCCTGAATCGACATTCCGTACTTTTTCGGCTTC
>JAYVXG010000416.1:0-1537 GCA_043785475.1 Armatimonadota bacterium | reverse complement strand
TTTCTTCAGGTGGAAAATCGACGAGTCGCCAATCCTGTCCATTGAAGTACCGCAGTCGAATTTCGTTGAGATACATTTCTGGTGATTCGGCTGCACCGACTTCAACTGAATGGAGCGGAAACGCGTTTTCGAGCAACGTGTAAAACGAAAGCAATTCGGGACTGGATTCTTCTTCTAACATATTTGACGTCTCACTATACTGACTCCGAGGCCCCAAAGGAAATCTCTTTTATGGGTCATTCGAGTCAAAGCCATGAATGAATAATCCAAAACACATACACAAGAAACCTAAGATGCCAAATTCCCGTAATGCCAATATGATTTCCCGATCAACCCATTTTGCTTCTGTTGTGGTCCTCACCTCAGCGCTCGGCACGTTTGCCTCAGCACAGGTTAACGAGGCCAACTTCAAGAAACTAGATGCCCTTTTTGCCGAACAAGTTGCAAACAAAAGCAGCCCGTCGTATTCTGTCGCCGTCGTGCAAAATGGTCATATGGTGTACGCCAAGGGGTTCGGATTTGCCAACCTTGAAGATCAGGTCGCCGCCAACCCGTCTACGGTGTATCGAATTGGGAGCATCACCAAGCAATTTACAGCCACGATGATCATGCAATTGGTCAAAGAAGGAAAGCTGAAGGTCGATGATCCGTTCGAGACCGTTCTCCCCGCGATGCCGAAGGCCTGGTCCAAAGTAACGGTGAAGAATCTCCTCAATCATACGAGCGGAATCAAGTCCTACACCGAGATCAAAGACCTGTTTTCTGAGGATGCAATGAAACCAACCACACCGGCCGGAATCATCAAAAAAGTTGAAGAAATTCCGATGGATTTCATACCCGGCACCAAATGGCATTACAATAACACAGGGTATGAATTGTTAGGGATGATCATCGAAAAGCTAGACAAAAGGACTTACGCGGAGTCTTTAAAATCGCGAATCCTGTCGCCGCTAGGAATGGACCATACGTACTTCGTTAGCGAAAGTACGTTGGTGCCTCACCGTGCTCAAGGATACTCTTGGAACAAAAACGCATTCGAACATGCGCGCTATCTGAACATGGATTGGCCCTACGCTGCCGGTTCCATCGAGAGCACAACCCTCGATCTTGCCAAATGGGACGAAGCTCTTTACGGCGAGAAAATTCTGCCTCATGATCTGCTGGAGCAAATGTGGTCAGCAACAAATCTAACGGACGGTACAGTCCAAAAATATGGGTTTGGCTGGCAAGTTGATACTGCAAACGGTTCGCCGATTGTCGAGCATGGAGGAGGAATTCACGGCTTTAGTACCTTCATTCGCCGATCTCCAACGGTCGGAATTACAATTATCGTTTTGACCAACACGGATGGAGCAAGCAACCCATCGAAGCTTGCAAAAGATGCGATGGGAGTCATGGAACCCTCGCTCAAATTAGCCCAAGCAACGATTGAAGTCGATAAGAGCCCAGCAGTTACAGTCCATGCTCGCGAGATTCTTCAGTCGGTGCTTGATGGCAAATTCGATCGCACGACTTTGACCCCAGATTTTGCAAAGCA
>JAYVXG010000415.1:0-1546 GCA_043785475.1 Armatimonadota bacterium | reverse complement strand
ACATTACGGACACGCTCAGGAAACTTGGTTATGACGAGCAAGAGCCCGTGCGGCAGCCAGGAGGATTTAGCCAGCGAGGCGGAATCGTCGATGTGTGGCCAAGCGGATACGAGCAGCCCATCCGAATTGAGTGGTTTGATACCGAAATTGAGTCTCTAAGAACTTTTGATAGCAACACTCAACGTTCGACCGGAGTGATTCCTGCTCTCTCTCTGGCTCCCAGCCGAGAGGTCATGTTTACCGGGCACGAAGAGGAGTTACAATCGGTCCTTCTCCACACGCTTGAGCGGGAGGAGGCACAACTTGACGATGATACATCGAGTCGTCTTAGAGACTTAATTGAAGCTGATGTTTTGGCCCTTGGTCACCACCAGTTCTTTGATCGCTTGGAACTTTATCGACCCATGCTTTTTCCGGATTCGCAATGTGCAGTCGATTTTCTCGATGAAGACAGCTTGTTGGTTCTTGATGAGCCCCTCGAACTTGAGGCAATTGGCAACCGAGCCGAAGAAGAACTGAGCCAAGGTTTGGAGGCTAGAGTTCGGCGTGGAGAGATCCTTCATAGCACCGCCAATGACTTCTTTCAGCCGGTGGAGCATTTCGACTCTGCTCCCAACAAACTTGCGCTCACGTCGATGAACGACGTCCCTCGGTGGTTGAGTGTTCAAACCACTACTGATATTGGCGGAGCATCATTGGAGCCGTATCGGGGTCGTGGCGATGCGCTAACTGAAACGCTACGGACTTGGCGCGAACAAGGATTTAGCGTCATATTTTCAACCGATCAACCAAACCGGGCCAAGACAGTACTCGGGCAGATCGAAATTTATCCGAGCGAGGATGAAACTGGATTTGTTCGCCTTGTCTTGGGAAATCTCGGTGGCGGTTTTGTACTTCCCTATCAGAAAGTTGCGCTGGTATCTGACGCAGAACTGTTTGGGGTTGCACGATTAAAACTTCCGCAACGCCGGTTTCAAGAAGGCGCTCCCATAGCTACCGTGCTTGACCTCAAACCTGGCGACTACATTGTTCATATCAATTTCGGAATCGGGATATTTCGCGGTCTCATCAAAAAGGAGATTGAAAATGTCGAAAAGGAATTTCTCTTTATTGAATATCAATCTCCAGATCGGCTGTATGTTCCTGCTGACCAATTGGACCGAATTCAGAAGTACCTCAATCCTTCGGATGTACCTCCAAAACTCAATCGGTTAACAGGAGGTGAATGGCAGCGCACACTGGGAAAAGCGAAGGAGGAGGCCCGAGCGTTCGCTCGGGACCTCGTGAAACTTTACGCGAGCCGAAAGAGGGTCGACCGGCTCCCTTACGGCCCGGATACCCCGTTTCAGGCGGAGATGGAGCAGACATTCCCGTGGGTAGAAACGCCGAGCCAGATGCGGGCGATCAAGGAAGCGAAGGCGGACCTTGAACTTCCCTATCCTATGGATCGTCTTATTTGTGGCGACGTAGGTTTTGGCAAAACAGAAGTTGCGATTCGGGTGGCGTTCAAGGCTATTCAATCCGGCCGGCAGGTTGCTGTGCTTTG
>JAYVXG010000414.1:0-1547 GCA_043785475.1 Armatimonadota bacterium | reverse complement strand
CCAATGAGCACCTTGACCGGCTGATGCTTCTTGTACGTATCATCAAAACCACAAGAAAAGAAGCAGATTCGCCGCTTATCTTGGAAGGCCAAGAGGGCACCGCCCGGGTGATCGCCAAATCGAACCACATATAGTCGCAATTGACCGCGGTCTAACATCGACTGGCAAAAGGCTTTTAGCCCAGCAGTCTCTTGCTCATTGGAATAATATCCCGACTGACCCTTGGCATTCCATCGCTTGGAATGGAGGACGACGAATGCTTCGAAATCCGCATCGAATGTATCCTGGTTTGCCATTGTGAGCCCGTCAATTCCAAATTGCTTCATTCGGCGCTTTGGCTCTGCCCTCAATTTATACGCAAGGTTCTTCCCAAGGCTTTGTTCAATTTCTTGCCAAGTCTTTGGCAAGAGCACCCCGTGGTAGCTATCGTGCTTCAATAATCGATAGGCAAAGTTTGATGGTATTTCGTTTCTCAAATCTTGATCGCAAAGCTTCTCCGAAGTTAAATTGATCCCGGCTAATATCACGGAGTCCGGCAGGAGTGCTCTAAAATCGCAAATGTCCCATCCTGGCCGCCGGCAGAAAAAGCCGATGGCTTCTCGGCGAAAGGACTTTTCGGCGCCGGGTCGCGCAATAAAATCTTCATAGTCTTCACCATGAAGCCTGATCGTTCGGGTGCCATTTCTTTTGTGGATATAGGCTGGCGTAATCCCGTCGTCGTTTGCGAAAAACCAATCGCAATTACTGTTCCGAGGGAGAATCCAAGAGGGACTCTGAAAAACTGTTGCCCGCGGATTGTTGATGAATAATTTTTCCCAATGGTTTAGCGTATCCGGGTCAATAACCGATTTTTCCATCGACAACATCCCCGCAACTTTACCCATGTTTGGCCGACCGAATGGACTGGCTTTGGATTGAATATTTGTGAGCAAGAATGGACAACAAAACAGACTCTGTAACCGTAAGTGAAGCACCCTTCATAATCTAAAGGCTTCGAGCCATTCCTTAAGTCCCGATTGGGCGGCGGCAATTTTCATTGCCCGCTTTACGCCTTTATCGCGTGTTGGTTCAGTTGGGTCGGGCAGAATTCCCCAGTTGATGTTCATCGGGGCAAACTCGCGAGGGGTATCGTCCTGCAAATGCGCCAGTAGTGCTCCGTACGCGGTCGTACGCGGCGGCGACGGCATTTCACGCCGTTCTAGTTTGGCAATACAGTGTAGTCCCGCTAAGATGCCCATCGCCGCGGATTCCACATAACCTTCAACGCCGGTCAACTGTCCCGCAACAAATAGGTTAGGGACCGAACGCATCTCCAAATTCGGAAGTAAGGTTTTCGGAGCTTCCAAGTAAGTATTGCGGTGAATCACTCCGTAACGTACAAACTCGGCATTTTCCATGCCTGGCACCATCCGGAAAATCCTTTTTTGTTCGCCGAACTTCATGCGCGTTTGGCACGCCACCAACGAGTAAAGAGTTTTCTCTTTGTTTTCTGGGCGAAGTTGCAGCGCGGCCCACGGTCGCCTACCCGTTTGGGGATTGGTAAGGCC
>JAYVXG010000413.1:0-5327 GCA_043785475.1 Armatimonadota bacterium | reverse complement strand
TGATGTCGGCATGAGCATCAGCCTTGCCCTCAGCAACAAATTGCTTAAAGTATCCATCTGAGCGATTTTCAAATAGGTATTCGGTTGTGTCTCTCGGTGAGCCGTGGCACAACAGAACTTTTCTTCCTTCAACTTCAAATCGGATTTCCCTAGGCAGTTCTCGGAGCCTTGCCTTATTTTCATCAGCAGTATGTTCCCGCGTCCAAAGGAACGACGTGTTCGACATTTCGATATCAAACGGCTTGATGTAATGGCATCCGCAATCGTCTTTATTGAATCCGACTCCTTCGTCATAGTTGCCCATGACGGTAGGACATCCCATGGAACGAATCAGATATTGAACCTCGTTTGGTTCTCCTGCGTAGCCTCCAATGTCACCGAGACAATAAATGCCGTCGAACGACGATGCCTCTATGGATGCTTTCACCGCCTCCATCGCGGGTAGGTTTGCATGAATATCAGAAAAAATAGCGAGTCTGGTCATTTGTAATTAGTCCTGTACGTCTCCTTCGTGCTGAACCAGGAATTCTCGCACCTTTGTCTCAATCTCGTCGCGAACTCGCTGAAAGAGAAGAACCTCTTCGGATGCCGTGAGTTCTTCTCCCTCGTGGGCTGGGTCATCAATGTCCCAATTCTCAGTTTCGACGCCCGGAATACTTGGGCACTCCTCAGCCGCTTGGCCGCACAAGACGATGATGAAATGGAACGGGCGTGGAACTTGGGTAAAGCTCTTCGTTTCATATTTCGATATGTCGATCCCTTGTTCCGCCATCACTTGAATGGCCACGGGATGAACATCTCGGGATGGCCAAGTTCCGGCCGACGCAAAAGTTAATCTTCCGTTCGAGAAGTGGTTAGCAAAGCCTTCTGCCATTTGGCTTCTGGCCGAGTTTCCTCGACAGAGAAATAGTACGTTCATCGGCTTTTTGAGACCTCCTCAAGTGCTTCCAGCAATTCGTTGGGTGCGCCTTTCGCGCTCTCTTTTTCAAGCCTGATTAATTCAAACAAAAAGGCACCTAGCACTGCCCCAATACATGGACCAATCACGTAAAGCCAGTACTGGGAAAGAGCCTGTCCACCGGCAAAAAGGGCAGGACCAAATGACCGGGCCGGATTCATCGAACCGCCCGTAATTGGCCCGCCGATAAGCACATTGAAGACGACGGTGAATCCGATCGCAATCGCAGGGACTGTTCCAGAGATTCGTTTGTCCGTTGCTACGGCGATGATAACCAGCATCAGAATGAGGGAAAGAACGACCTCGGTTCCAAGGTTCTGAAGAATCGACTCGGGATGACTGGGAATGTGTGTTCCAGAGCCTGCCCCAAATAGAAGGGCCACGGTTCCGGCGGCAAGAATGCCACCAATCACTTGCGAAACAATGTAAGGCAGGGCGAACTTGGCGGGGAATCTTTTCGCAACCACGAATCCGATCGTTACGGCAGGGTTAAAATGCGCCGCCGAAATTGGCCCAAGCGCGAAGATTGCCGCAAGTACGGCTAGCCCTGAGACAAGGGCAGCGGCGAGAAGGCTCGGGTCCCCACCAGAAGCTTTTCCTGTGGCGGACAACGCGACAGGCGCGAACACGATTACGAACGTACCTACGAGCTCTGCCAAGTACCGTTTATACATTTGAGTTTGTTTTTCCATCAGCAACACTCTGTTTCCGAATCACAGCAAGCCACTGGCACTCCCTTATCGACCACCTTTAGCGGTGATAGTACAGTGAGTGTCTTTCGGGTTGGTGGAGGCGTACAGCAACCGTCGCCCGAGCAGACTCCCGTTTCCGGTAAGACGAGTTGAACTTTCCTCGCACCCTCATAGTCACCGGTGAGTTCACAGGCAATGGACCTGACTTGCTCGTATCCAGTCATCATCAGGAAGGTAGGAGCTCGTCCATAGCTTTTCATTCCGACAATGTAAAAGTCCCTTTCTGGATGGGCGAGTTCAACCGCGCCATGAGGGTCAACCGTGCCGCAACTGTGGAAATTTGGATCGATCATGTCTGCGAGCAAAACCGGGCTTTCGACTGCATGATGTAGGTTGAGCCGCAATTCCGATAGCATGGCTAGATCTGGTCTGAAACCAGTCGTTGCAACGACTTGATCGACAACGATCCTTCGGCCATCTTCGGCGCACAGGGAAGTCCCACAACAATCTATTCCACCACAACAGCCAGTTTCAATGGATGCTATTCGAAAGCCAGATTCAAGGCGGATCGCCCCTGACTCAACAAAGGACTTGACCCTAATCCCCAGCGCCCCACGTTCGGGCAACGCATCGCCTAACTCACCACCGTATGTCGCGGTAAGGTCAGTCTTCCGCACGACCCAAATGATTTCAGTTCCCGAAACTTCCTTTGCAAGACTTGTGAGTTCGATAAGGGCATTGAAGGCAGAGTGACCGCTACCAATGACGGCTACTTTCTTCCCGGCGAATCGCTCACGATCCAAGCCGTGAACATCAGGGATTCTATAAAGGATTGATTCAGAAGCCTTTCGCTCGCCGGGAGCCAGAACACCGCTGCTACCCAGCGGATTTGGCGATGTGTACGTGCCTGAAGCGTCGATAACGGCACGGGCAAATACGGTGCTTTCATTGCCCTCGCCATCCACTACGGTTAGGAGAAAAGGAGCATCATCTCTACCCGCATTTTTCATTTTGTCAAAGCCAAATCGAGTTACCGAAATGACCTTTGAGTCGATCCTAATGTGGGCTTGAATTTCAGGCGTCATTGCCAGCAGCAACAGATAATGTTCGGCCAACTCCTTACCAGACGGGTACATATCATGGTCTGGAGACTCCCACTTGGACTTCTCAAGAATTCTCCGGGAGGCTTTGTCGATACAGTAACGCCAAGGTGAAAAAAGCGACACGTGCCCCCAGGCCAGAACACTTGTTGCAACAGTGGGACCAGACTCCAAAACTAAAAAGGGTTCTCCTCGCTCTGAGAGGTTTGCGGCGGCTGCCAGCCCCACTGGACCTGCCCCAATTATGACGACAGGATATTTTTTGTTAGCAACCATTCTGTTCCTTTCCCTTTGCCAAGTCCATCAACTCCTCGGCAAGCTCGGTAAGCGCAGCAGGTCGCAGCGTACATATCATGTACTTTCCCCGCCTTCCAATAGATATGAGCCCTGCGGCTTCAAGTTCATGAAGGTGATGAGATATCGTTGAGGAAATCTTCTTCGCGCCAGTGATGTGACAACAAATTTCACTGGCAGATGGTCCCTCATGAACAAAGCCGCCTTCGTCAATGGTTGCTTGTTGGCAGCACATATGGGAGAGAAATTCTACGATTTGAAATCTTGTTGGGTCGGAAAGTGCTTTGAGAACGCTTTCCGTCATTTCGCTAACCATCGAAATGAGTATAACTCACGTTTCGATGGCAAGCGAAATGTTTTTTGCGCAGTAGCTTGATGGACGTCCGGCTATGATGAACCGCGGAGGCAGGGTCTTCTACTTGACGATAACTTTGCCCGTATACATTCCCATTCCACAAGCAAAGCTAAAGGTTCCGGCCTTCTTGGGAGTGAACGTGAACGTTGTTTTTGTACCGTCCTTCAACTCCTTCTTGAGCTTGAGTTCTTTGAACACGACGACTGCAGCGCATTCTTTGTGCTTGGTATCGAACGTGATCGAAACAGGTTTGGCAGCCTTCACACTGATCGAATCGGGATTGAAGCCATTGTCCACGACGACGGTCATTTTTTGAATGATTGATGCAAGGGGTTTGGCTTTTTGGCCATAACCAATTGCGGTAGTCGCGAGAACTGCGATTGATGCGAAGCAAACGAAGCCGGAGTTTGGACGAGAGGTTGAGAGTTTCATTTTCCTGGGGATTTTAAGTCATGGCACGAGTGCGCGGGTGATGAGTTGAGAAGTCATTGACAGCCATGAATAGCAGGAAACTTCATAGCACCGCCTCTTTGCGTCGATTTATCTTCGCCGCCCATATCCTCCAAATTGGAAAGGTTAGGACAATCCCAGCCATGACCATTAAAATAATCTTTTCGGGTTCATCTGGTTCAAAAAGCTCCCCTGCATTGAATTCACCAGAAATAAATAGACCATGTACGAGACCGAGAACGATGACGGCATAGGTGAGGTAATGAAGAACTCTCCAGCGTTGCCTGCCGAGTCTCTTGATGTTCAGACTCGTCACCGTCACGACGATAAGGAGGTAGGCGGAAATGCTTCCAAGTCCGATCCAAAGTGCCTGCTTTGGAGCATCAAATGGAACGATTATATGCTCAAGAGTTAGCCCCCCGGTCGTCTTGGGTGAGAAGAGCATTGGAATGGGATGGAAGAGAAACAGTGATGCGCCGACAAGGGATATTGCGCGATGCAATTTGAACAGCTTGCCTTGCACGCCACGCCATCGCTGCGCCGTACGCGAGGCCATGAGTACGCCGCCGATTCCGCTAAGAATTAAAAGCCCGATCCCTACCAGTCCGAGAATACGGGCAATGTACAGCAGAATGCTTTCACTCACTTCGAGCAGTTTACTGAATCTGGCAATTAGAAAACAAAACCCACAATCCAGCGAAGCTACCGCGGAGGATTTGTCAGAGGATAGAGAACAGACATTCTTCTTTCGGAAGAGAGTCATGCTCCCAACCTTTGAGCTGACCAACCAAATAGGCTTCTAATCACTGCAAGTCGCGGATTTCGCGGCCAACGGCCAAGATGCGACCCCGAACGTTAGAGTCTATCTCCTCACAATGCTCTGGGCTTTCGTCCAGAGTATATCGGATAGTGCGGATTAGCTTGAGCGGAAACCGTTGACGCTTTGCCGCGACTACAGCGGATGCTTTACTCAATGTCCAGGGTGGTCCATATTCATCGAACCCATATTTGGAGTGTCTTTACCGCTTACTTCTACAGTGAATGGGAAGGTAAGGACCTTATCTTCCCGCTGAAATTGAGCCCACGCTCGATAAACGCCGTGCTTCTTGAAATTGGCCATAAATTCGACAACCCCATCTTTCATATCTTGGGCGGGATGAGCGTGGATGAATTCATCGCCTTCTTTGCGAATGAGGATCAAGTGACCTGGTGCCTCTAAATACGGTTGCCAACCGTCTGGACGGCTAAGTTTCAAGCGAACCATCGACTCGCCACCAGTTGAAAAGTCACTGGGGTCGACGATCGTAGCGCTGATTTCGCCAACTTTTCTAGTTTTGCTGATAGCGAAATCCATCGTTCCCGTGCGAGGTGCCCCCGCTACTTTAACTTCCTGCCGGGCTACAAAACCGGAGGTTCCTACTTTTCCATCTGCAAACAGGAGGTAACGCCCGCCTGATGGGAATGTCACATTCTGTGTC
>JAYVXG010000412.1:0-5334 GCA_043785475.1 Armatimonadota bacterium | reverse complement strand
TAGTTTGAGCATCGACTGTACCGTTTCGAGTTGGTTCATCGACGCGGCGCAGAAAATGTCCATCCGGGCACCTTTTTCGAGCAAATAATTCACGATGTCCTTATTTCCCATGTGCGAGGCACCGCCAAGCCCGGATTCCCAGTCGCCTCCACCCCAGTCCATGTGGGCGGCAATTAGACGTGGCTCTTTGGAGAGCAACATTTTGACCTTATCGAGGTCCATGTGGGCGAAGATGACGAAATCTTGAACCATCAGTCGGTTCAGCTGCATCTTCTTCCATTTCGGGTTAAAGCCGGGTGCCTCGTAGTCACGAGTAAACGGAGCCTCGACGGGTGAAGGTGGCTTCGCATTTGGATCAGGCTTTTGCTGGGTTGGAGGTGTCTGTTGCTTTGCGGACGCAAGGATTGGCAAACCGGCAAGTGCGAGGCCAGATCCTAAGGTGAGAATTGAACGTCGGGATAGATTGTCAAACATGATTAGTACCTATACGAGCCTTTTCGTGGATGTTACTCCACGATCAAAGTTCGTAGCGCTGATTGGGCGAAGGATGACCTCAAACCAGTTAGGCATTCGCCCAAATTTGATCGGCGTGGTGTTTCATTTCTCGAATACGAATGAGCTCTCGACGGAGAGCCGCCTCGCCTTTTGCCATCGCCCACTTGTGGTTCATTGCGAACACGGGCTTGAATAAGAACGAGAGGTTTCGGATCAGCGACTTGTCCGCTCGGATTCGCCAGTCATAGGTAACTTCAACTTCGTCCCCGCGCTGGGTGAAAGTCCATTCTCCGGTCCCAACAAAATCACCACTGGCAATTATCGAGAAGCCATCTGGTCGCATGACATGGGTGACCCGAAATTGCCACTTCAATCTGTAAGGCAGCCATCCTTTTGTTTGCAAGGAAATCACTCGTCCGAGGCCGTCGTTGTCGCCCGCCACTAATTCTTCCACCTTTAAGCAAACCTCTGGCCACCAGCGGGTAAGGGCGAGCGGATTTCCAAGTATGTCGAAGATTTCTTCGTTGGTCGCTTTGAATTTCCACTTCGTAACGAAGCGATATTCGCTTGCACTATTTGTGTCGATCTGAGTTAAAATCATGTTCGTTTGTATTTTTATTGAGGCTGGCGAAACTGACGTTCATGTGAATTCACCCTGAATAATTCATGAACATTCCCCTTCGAATGCCCCCGATGAGCAAGGCCAAAAAAACTTCTCACCGAAGGAAAGATCGGGTAGCGAAGACCATATTCGCTTCATAATGGGGGAGTCACTTTGAGACACCTTATGTTATTGGCACTGGCAATTTGTGTATCCGCCTGCGGTGGTGGCGGTATCACCGACTCGGGAGGCAACAACGGCGAGATCAATGGTGATCTGCTGGGCCGTCGAATCTTTCCTACGACTGAACCATGGAATACCGCCATCGACCAAGTTACAGTCGACCCGAACAGCGCAAATCTGATCGCCTCCATCGGGCTCAATACCGGTCTTCACCCCGACTTCGGTGCCAACTACATTGGAGGGCCATTTGGCATTCCATACGTTTTGGTAAAGGGCACGCAAACCAAAGTTGGCGTTACATTTGATTACAGCGGCGAAAGCGATCCGGGCCCCTACCCCATTCCGTCGAACGCGCCAATCGAAGGAGGCGCATCCGCGTCAGGAGACCGCCATGTCTTGGTTATCGATCAAGACAATTGGATGCTTTACGAACTCTTTGATGCCCATCCCCAATCGAATGGCACTTGGCATGCCGGAAGTGGAGCGGTTTTTAATATGACGACGGGCACAACTCGTCCGGCCGGTTGGACCTCGGCCGACGCGGCTGGTCTGCCGATATTGCCTGGTTTAGTTCGCTATGATGAAGTCTCGAAGGGAGCGATCAACCATGCACTTCGATTTACGGTGGTTCATTCTCGACGAGCTTATGTTGCCCCCGCCCGGCACTTCGCGAGTTCTTTGACAGATATTAATTTGCCTCCAATGGGGATGCGCGTTCGACTCAAGTCGAGTTTTGACATTTCCGGTTATCCGGCTTCAGCTCGGGTCATCCTGGTTGCGCTCAAGAAATACGGGATGTTCGTTGCCGACAACGGGAGCAATTGGTTCTTTTCGGGCGCTCCCGATTCTCGATGGAGTGATGATGAACTCAACACGTTGAAGCAAGTAAAGGGTTCCAGTTTTGAAGTCGTCCAAATGGGACCAATCACAACTAACTAGCCAAGTAATGCTTGGCCAATTTGCAGAACGAGGTAAATCTCATGTCTGGAGCAACGCACGTGCCAAAGCCATATTCGACAAAAGCAAAGGGAACGCCACAAGCCCTAGCCGCAGCCTCGTCGCCTTCCGCGTCTCCAATCATGATGGGCGAACTCATACTATTCCGTTCAATGATTCGCCGAAGGTTTTCGGGTTTCGGCTGACCGGTATTTCCCCAGCATTCAACATCCTCAAACCACGATTCAATATGGTTTGAGCGAAGAAAGGTTTCAATATAGCCAGACTGGCAGTTACTGACAATGAAGAGTTGATAGCGGTCTTTGAGGGCATCTAGACCAGTTAACACGCAGTCGTAAAGAGCTCCGCCCAGCTGGTCGATAATTAGGTTGTCCTCGATCATGGTGGCCTCTGAAATGCGAATTATTTGAGTTTCAGTCAGATCGGAAAAGGTAACTCGGATGCATTCCTCGTGGGGCTTTCCGGTTACGGCCTTGACGTCGTCGGCGGTTATTAGCCGGTAAGAAATTGCTTCCCTTTCAAGCACGTTATTCCAGGCTACTGCACACGCAGCACTCGTATCCCAAAGCGTTCCGTCGAGATCAAAAACGATGGAATCGTGATTCATAGACATCCCAGCGTACCTTCGACGACAGAGCGGGCGTGACCGTTTGGATTCTGTTTGAGTGGGCCCGGTTTGTTATTAGAAAATAGTAAGAACGATTTTGGCCGGAAAGCCAAATCTGATCAAAAAGTTTGCAGATCTGGGGCAATTTAGATTCAAATTGAAAAAATGGCCCCGGTAAAAATACCGGTAACGAGAAATTAGGACAGAAGTCCCTACCTACTGAACCTTTGCGAGATTCTTCCGTTTGCTCCTTCACGAACATGGAACATCTTTACCAAGTCACGATCCTCTCACCCATCGCATATCTAGACGGCGGCTCGGGAAGTTTGATTTTTCAAATGTTGATAGCGAGCAGCGTTACCGCAGTCTATGCGGCTAAGACCCATTGGGCAAACCTTGTCGCTGCTGTTGCGAAGCGACGGGGACGAGATACAAATACTTCCGGTTTATGACTGGTAACTTAGCGTTACTTTCATCCTTTCGAGACCCTGCGGGCTTCGTTTTCGAGCGGGATGGAATTCTTTATCGCCAAATCAATCAAGCATTCCAAAGCGACCTAAAGTTGCTCATTGATTCTGGATTGCAGCGAGAGTTGCATACAGAAGGAATGGTTGTCGGATTTGATGAAGCTGACTTGAGTCTGGCCGCGACGGAGTTCGCCGCGATGGTTATCAAACCTGAGCGAGTGCCGATGATCTCCTATCCCCATGAATGGTGCTTCAGCCAACTAAAGGACGCCGCACTGCTGACCTTGGAAATATTGAAGAGATCCATTGCCAAGGGCATGATCCTTAAGGATGCAAGTGCCTATAATGTTCAGTTTTTTGGCTCCCGCCCGGTATTTATTGACACCCTTTCGTTCGAGATGTATAAAGAGGGGGCCCCTTGGATTGCGTACAAGCAGTTTTGCCAACACTTTTTGGCTCCGTTGGCCATCATGTCGCATGTCAATATCCGGCTAGGAATTCTGCTTCAGACCAACCTTGACGGGGTTCCCATTGATCTGGCGTCCAAGCTATTGCCATTAAAATCGAATCTTTCGCCGGGATTGCTTGCGCACATTCACTTGCATGCAAAAGCTCAGCAAAGCAGTTCACGCAGTCCATCAAAATCTGCAACCATAACAAAAACCGGATTATTGGCTTTGGTTGACAGTCTTCGCGGCACCATCGCCGGACTTCGTTGGGAGCCGACCGGAACTGAGTGGAGTGACTATTATTTAGACACCAATTACTCAAAGGAAGCGTTTGCGGACAAGATATTTACGGTCAAATCCTTTTTGGGCATGCTGCCGGAAACCCTTACCGCTTGTTGCGACTTGGGGGCGAACAATGGAGAGTTTAGCCGTCTGGCGACCCAGCATGGCCTAAGGACAGTTGCCCTTGATATTGATCCCGCCGCGGTTGAGAAATGCTTTCTGGCGGCAAAGAAAGAGGGCAGCGAACTTTTGCTCCCCCTCCTCCAAGACCTCCGAAATCCGACGCCAAATTTTGGCTGGGGAGGGAACGAACGAGATTCGATCGTGAGGCGAGGTTCAGCCGATGTCCTTCTGGCTCTCGCCTTGCTACACCACCTTGTGATTGGGAATAATGTTCCGTTTACGATGGTGTCTGAATACTTCGCTAGCCTGGGCGAATGGCTCATCGTCGAATTTGTCCCCAAAGAAGACTCTCAGATCCAAAGGATGTTGGTTGCTAGGAAAGACATTATTGTCGATTACGATCAGGGTAGCTTCGAGACCGCTTTTGGGGCAAAATTCGAGATAGTGACATTTAGAAAAATCGAAGGCTCTCTCCGGTCCATTTATCTCATGCGAAGGAAGATTTCGTGAATGAAGCCCCAGTCTCTTTGCCCAAGGTGCGAATTTTCTATCCAATTTTGTTCGCGATCTTTCCAATACTCTCCTTGTATTCTGCGAACCTTGCGTTAGTTCCCGTGCAGGCGATTTTCCGTCCAATCCTGCTCGTTATGAGTGTCGTTGTGGTCATGTGGCTTTTGAGCCGATTGGCTCTGAAAAGTGTTGGTCGCGGGGCGGTGTTCAGCACATCACTTGTCCTATTTTGCTTCCTTTACACGAGGATGTTGTCGGCCATCAATGTTCCGAATTACTTAGGATTCTTGAACCCGTGGATTTGGGCGATCGTCACGGCAGTAGCAACGGGACTCGCCACTTGGAAATTAAGGTGCCACATGCTTTTGAATGTCCTCAGTCTAGCTCTCGTTGCGACGGCGGGGGGGCAAATTGGATTGAGCTTCTTTCGGGCGGCTTCTCTAAGGCCAATCACACCAAATAGAGAGAGTGCTTCGGGAAGAAACTTACAGGTTCGACCTGACATTATCTACATCATTCTTGATGGTTTCGGCAGGTCCGATGCATTGAAGCGCGCTCTGAACTATTCCGACCATTCCTTTGTTGAGGGGCTCGAAAAAAGGGGGTTTTACGTGGCAAAAGATTCTCGGGCGAACTACTGTCAGACAGAGTTGTCCGTTG
>JAYVXG010000411.1:0-5339 GCA_043785475.1 Armatimonadota bacterium | reverse complement strand
CTCGACTGGGCAAAGTCCGTAAACCCGATGATTTGGCTAAACGCCGCTGGCATCGTGACGAACATCGAAGCCTGTGAAAGATACGTTTGGGCCTCACGAGTGTTTTTGGCGTACGAGGTGATGGCTAAAAGGATCGACCCGAATAATGCGCAGGTCGGCAGCAACGTGATGATGATCACTAGCAGACCCGACAAGGTCAAACCAAGGCCTTTTTCGAACATTTGTTTGAGGAAGTCTAGCTTGAGATAGTACATTAGGAAGATCGACAGCACGGCCATGGATGTTGCTGTTAACGATGCAGCTATCAGTGCCAAAAGCTTGCCGATCGCAATCTGATTTCGTGGTGCAGGTGATATCAGCAGAGTCTCTAATGTCTGCCGTTCCTTTTCACCGCTGACAATGTCACTGGCAGAACTCAGGGCACCAAAGAATGCCCAAATGACGATGAAGTAGGGAAGGAGCTGAACCAAAAACTGACTGGAACTCGATTCGCCGACTTTGACTTCGTTTCTTTTTACACTGAGTGGCTTGACGAAAGACTCATCGACCCCTTTTTCTTTGAGAATCCCCTTTAGAATTCCTTCACCTTTCACTTCTGAGACTTTTTCAATGACGGACAAGGCAATTTGAGCCTTTTGCTCCTGGGGATCGAAGTAAGCATTGAAGACAAATGGTTTGGGTTGAGCCAAACTTTCGGCCATCCCCGTCCCAAAGTCTAAGGCAAGGCGAATGTCGCCCTTCTTTATTCCTTGCTTTGCGGTTTCGACTGAATCGATGTCAATGATCTTCATGCCCCCTTTATCGAGGAGGCTCAGAAAATCGGTTACCGCGGTATCGCGAGGACCTTTGACCACATAGACCGACGTCTTAGTTGCCTTAGCAACGCTGGAGAAGATGACGCCAAATAACATCATCATGATGGCGACACTGAAGACTGGGCCAAAAATCATTGCGCGCTTTACACGCTTGTCGCGCAGCATTTCACGCCATTCCTTTTTGAAAACGATGAGGGTCCAGTTCATACCACTACCTCGTTTTTGTATCCGACAATCGTGAGAAAGGCTTGTTCGAGTGTAGCCTTTCCGGTTTGGGCTTTAAGTTCTTCAACCGTCCCCTGACCCATAAGTTCTCCGTCATGGATGCAGATGACGCTGTCACACAAGCGGTCCACTTCGCTCATGATGTGCGTGCAGTAGATGATAGTTTTTCCTCTTCGCCTCTCGTCTTCAACGAAGGACATTACGTCTTGGCTCATAACGACGTCGAGACCGGAAGTCGGTTCGTCGAAGAATAGAACTTGGGGATCGTGTAGCAGCGTTCGAGCGATGTTGACCCGCTGCTTTTGACCCGTCGAAAGCTTGTCACAGAGTCCGTCAGCGTATGGGTCGATTTCCAATTTCTCGATAAGTTCGTTCATGCGGTTGGTCAGTTGGGGACCCTTTAGTCCGTACAATTCACCAAAATATCGGAGGATTTCTCGAGGGCTCATTCGGCCATAAAGTGCCGTCGAGGCGGACATGAATCCGAGGTTTTGTCTGACCTTGCCAGCATCACTCTGTGTGTCGATGCCGTTGACCCAGGCTCTACCGGATGTTGGAGTCAATACTGTCGAGAGCATCCGCAGTAACGTCGACTTGCCAGCTCCATTCTTCCCAAGCAATCCGAGTATTTGACCTTCGTGGGCTTCAAATGTCGCATGAGTGACAGCGACTATCTCCCCTCGTTTCCCGTCAACAAAAACTTTTCTAAGTTCTTCAGTTCGAACCATGCCTAGGTAAGTACGGCTCGCTTAGTCCTTTCGTTTCGAGACATTATTTACCGTCAAACTTTATGCTGGCGCTATTGATGCAGTAGCGCAAACCAGTCGGTGTTCCGTGTCCATCGGGGAAGACATGGCCAAGATGTCCTCCACACTTTTTGCACGTGACCTCGACCCGGCGCATTCCAAAGGTGCTGTCCTCGTGTTCCTCAATTGCGCTTTTGTCCAGCCCCTCGTAGAACGACGGCCACCCGCAACCCGAATCAAACTTTGCATCGCTCGTAAACAGGGCCGAGCCACAGCCCGCACAGCGATAGATGCCGTCACCTTTGTGCTTGTAGTACTCGCCGGTAAAAGCTCGCTCCGTTCCTTTTTGCCGCAGAACGTGAAACTGTTCTGGCGTGAGGATGCCTTTCCATTCTTCTTCGGTCTGCGGAATCTGATTTTCGTCCATAACAAAAAATGATACGCCCTTTGGGGACGTATCATTTCATCCTATTCGGGATTCTAAACCCGATAGCTATTTCTGTAGCAAGTCTCGAATCTCCGTCAGAAGCAACTCTTGGGGCGGAACGGTGGTCTCTTCGACTGGTTGCTCGCCTTTCATTTTGTTGTAGGCCTTCACGACTAAGAACATTACGAACATAACGATCAGAAAGTTGATGACTGCACTTATAAACGCGCCGTAAGCGATGACGTTCGCTCCCGCATCTTGGGCTGCTTTTAGGCTTTCGTAAGGCACAGGAGCCTTAGTGCCGGCCTTCAAAACATAAAACTTATTGACAAGTTCAGCACCGCCCGTCAAAACTCCTACAAGAGGGTTAATTATGTTTGTCATGAACGCATTGACGAAGCCGGTAAACGTCGCTCCGATCACGATGCCGATGGCAAGGTCGAGCATATTGCCCTTATTGATGAACTCTTTGAACTCTTTGAACAAGCCGGCCTTCTCTTTTACAGTCTCAATTAACACTGCGATGACTGTATCTTAGCAACAAATGCATTGTCAAGCAAGACCAAAATTTACATTACATTCTGAAGAGGCTAAATCCCGCGGGTTGAATCGGTGCATTGAGCGACGCTTCGATTCCCATGGCAAGGACTCGACGAGTGTCGATCGGATCGATAACTCCATCGTCCCAAATTCTGGCTGACGAGTAATAACACGACGATTCTTCTTCGTACTTAGCGAGAGTTGGGGCCTTGAACGATTCTTGCTCGTCAACCGACATCTCCTGTCCTTTGCCCGCTAGCTGATCCTTTTTGACGGTTAGGAGTACGTTAGCGGCTTGTTCACCACCCATTACGCTAATTCGTGCGTTGGGCCACATCCACAGCTGTCGCGGTCCGAATGCGCGCCCACACATGCCGTAATTTCCGGCCCCATAACTACCACCAACAACAACGGTAAATTTTGGAACGTTGGCCGTACTGACAGCAGTGACCAACTTTGCTCCATTTTTTGCGATGCCTTCGTTCTCGTATTTCTTTCCGACGATGAAGCCGGTTATGTTCTGGAAGAACATAATCGGGATTTCTCGTTGGCAACAAAGCTCGATAAAGTGAGCACCTTTCAGGGCGGATTCCGAAAAGAGAATTCCGTCGTTCGCTATCAGACCGACTAGGTGTCCGTGTATGCGAGCAAAGCCACAAATTAAAGTGGTCCCATATCGAGCCTTGAATTCATGAAGCTTGCTTCCATCGAGAATTCGAGCAAGGACCTCGCGCATATTCATTTGTTGCTTTGAGTCGCTGGGAACCAGAGAATACAGTTCATCAGGAGTATAAGCCGGTTCCTGAGACTCAATCTGATCGCTGGAAAGCTTTTTAGAATTTCCAAAGCATTCGACGATATTTCGGACTAAGTCTAAAGCGTGTGCTTCGTCTTCCGCAAGGTGGTCGACAACACCAGATAAGCGAGTATGGACATCGCCCCCGCCCAGGTCTTCCGCTGTGACATCTTCACCGGTCGCAGCCTTAACTAGAGGCGGCCCGCCCAAGAAGATCGTTCCATTGCCTTTCACGATGATCGATTCATCGCACATCGCCGGTACGTAAGCTCCTCCGGCGGTGCAAGAACCGAGAACTGCGGCAATTTGCGGAATTCCGCGCGAGCTTAGCTGAGCTTGATTATAAAAAAT
Source organism: Armatimonadota bacterium (assembly GCA_043785475.1). Taxonomy (GTDB): domain Bacteria; phylum Armatimonadota; class Fimbriimonadia; order Fimbriimonadales; family Fimbriimonadaceae; genus Fimbriimonas. The sequence continues at coordinate 1,439 of JAYVXG010000411.1, read as the reverse complement.
TCGTCCAAAGTGATCTTTATCCGGAAAGACCTCGGCTTGAAGTGGTAAAAAAGCTCCGCCCGAGTCAACCAAGTAGATGCAAGGCAGTCCATTTTCAAGGGCAACTTCCTGGGCTCGAAGGTGTTTCTTTACGGTGATGGGGAAGTAAGTTCCGCCTTTTACAGTCGCGTCATTGGCGACAATGACGCATTCCCGACCGTGAACTCTTCCAATTCCGGTAACTATTCCAGCACCAGGAGCTCCATTGTCGTACATTCCATGTGCGGCAAGGGTTGAGAATTCAAGAAAAGGAGCCCCGCTATCTAGAACAGCATCAATTCTTTCTCGTGCGAGCATCTTCCCTCGACTTTTGTGGCGGGAAACTGAATCTGGACCACCTCCTGCGAGAGATTTTTCAGTCTGAACTCGAAAGTCAGCCAGAATTGCGTCCATACGCACCCGATTCATCTGATGCTCATCATCATTGATTGAGATCTGCGAAAGAATTTGTTCCAATGTGAAGAAATGTTACCGCCGCTGAACGAATTCGCACCATTGTTCGTTATGCTATTTCATCAAGTGCAAGGCCAACAATCACTAAGAACCGTTGTCATGACGGACGTCGCAGGATTCACCGAATTGATGAGTTCGAACGAACCACAAACCTTGCCACTGCTTCGTGCCGACATGGAAGTAATCCGTGCCCATATTTCGCGACAGGGTGGGAAAGTAATAAAAATTTCTGGTGATGGTCTCCTAGCTCTTTTTTCGAGTGCACCTAAAGCCGTCCGGGCCTGCATTGATGCTCAGGCCGAACTATCTGGATCTCCACTCAAGCATCGAATGGCGATTCATGCGGGTGAAATAACCGTTAGCGGCGGAGATGCGTACGGAGATGCCGTCAACATTTGTTCAAGGATCGAGGCACTAACCGTTCCAGGGACTGTGTCAGCGAGCAAAATAGTCATCGACCTCGTTCGGTCCCAAGATCTTCCGCAGCCCTATAAGAGCGGGAAAGTCCAACTAAAAGGGGTTGAGGTTCCTATGGAAATGTATTATTGGGGTGACGCCCGAAAGTTCCCCAACCAGAAGCGAATGGCACTATTTGTTGCTTGTGTAGTGGCTGGGTTGGCTATTTTTGGCGGACTCTATGTCAATTCTACAAATACCCCGGTAGGTCACCGAGGAAAAAATCTGCCGAGGCCGCAATTCGGTTACCGGCCTCTAAAATTTTCTGACTCAAATGTAGCAACTGGAGCGGATGATATTCTCGATCAAGCTTACGACGAAGTTTGGAAAGAGATTGAGGACTTTGACAATGCCAAACAAGAAGCGGTCAAGAAACGTGATCCTAAAATCGTTTTGGGTTGGTTGAAGAACAATCCGATGGGGCAACGCGATAGAGGAAAGCTTGAATTCGAGCACTGGAGTTTGGTCTCAAGCGCGATGACCGAAGGGAA
>JAYVXG010000410.1:0-1555 GCA_043785475.1 Armatimonadota bacterium | reverse complement strand
CGGAAAGCTGGAGTTCTATGCACTATAAAACTGTAAACCATGTCCTGGCAGAAACTGTTAACCATGTCTTGACATCGGACATTCTAGGAGAGGTCGGTAAGCGAGACCTTAGCGCGAACCGGGTGAGGTAGGTAGCTCACTTCTGTTTCAATTGTTCAAACCGCTTTTCACCCACTTCGCGAAACCATGCAGCAAACAAGTCGATATCCTGATCGGCGGCCCTTGGTGAAAAGCGCAACGTAACTACTCCTCTTGAGAGAAGGTAGGCGTCTCGCCTTGCATCATGATCTTCACGAAACTCGTGCGAGGAGCCATCAATTTCCAGGGCCAATTTGGCTTTGTGACAATAGAAATCCAAGTAGTAAGGACCAAAAGGATGTTGCCTTCGAATTTTTAATCCTGTTACGTTGCCCAGCCGAAACTGATACCAAAGTCGCTTCTCCGCATTGATTGCGATTTGTCTAAGCTCTCTAGCACGCTCTGTTTGTTCGTCCGACTGATGCCCCAGTTCATCCACGAAGCAATTATGACTTCATTTCATTAAATCGTCTATTTAAAGATTATCTACCTCACCCGGTTCGTCCTATGGCCCGACTCACCGACCTTTCCTAAAAGGCGAGAAAATGTGAGAAACTATCTCCAATGGCCGACCGCGCTTCCGGACCGATGGACGATCAAATCCAACGCTTCTTGGACCACCTCCGCGCCCGCCGGTCCGAGGCCACCGTTCGAGCCTACGGCGCCGACCTCAACCAACTCGCAATCTTCACCGACGGCGCATTCGACTTTGACACCGAGACTTTGCGGAAGTATCTGCGCAAGAATGGCGGCTCGCCCAGAACCCGGGCCCGAAAACTTTCCACCATCCGCTCGTTCGCCAAATACCTCCGCGCAACCCAGGTCATTGATCGCGATCCCACCGAACCACTCGAAGCCCCTTTTCGACGCCGAAACCTCCCCAAGAGCCTCAATCAGCCCCAAACCACGAACCTCCTCGACCAGCAAGACGTTGGGCGAACCCCCAAGCGCGACCGCGCAATCCTCGAACTGATTTATTCCGCCGGACTCCGCTCCGCCGAAGCCATCAGCCTCGACAAGCAAGATCTGAATTTCAAAGATAGTTCGATCCGAGTGATCGGCAAAGGCGACAAGGAACGCATCGCGTTTTTTGGCTCGACCGCCGCATCTGCGGTCCGAGAGTACATCGACGGCGAGCGAATCGAACCAACTACCGACAACGCCCTCTTCACCAACGACAAGGGAATTCGCTTAACCACGAGAACGGTTCAAAAAATCGTCAAACGGTGGGCGCTCGCGGTCGGACTTCCGCCAGATACCTCCCCTCACACCCTTCGGCACACCTTCGCCACCCACCTGCTCGATGGCGGTGCTGACCTCAAGACGGTGCAACAACTTCTCGGTCACTCGAGCCTCGCCACAACCCAAATCTACACCCACGTCAGCATCGAACGACTGCACGAAACTGTGCAAAAAGCCCACCCGAAGGGAAAATAAGGGCTTTGTGGCACGCTTAGCCGACCACTGCAAAGCTGAG
>JAYVXG010000409.1:0-1557 GCA_043785475.1 Armatimonadota bacterium | reverse complement strand
AATGGCTTTGCCACCGGCGGCTCGCTACGCGAGTACGTTATGCTGCTGCGGAGGGGTATGGTGGGCCCAGCTAGATTCGAACTAGCGACCTCACCCTTATCAGGGGTGCGCTCTAACCAACTGAGCTATGAGCCCGGGAAGAAATAATATACCAGATCGCGCGCCGGCTTGTCCTGTCATCGACTACTGCCTTGAGATATACTTCTCGGACTTGCCCGGGTGGCGAAATGGTAGACGCAGAGGACTTAAAATCCTTTGGTAGCAATACCGTGGGGGTTCGAGTCCCCCCCTGGGCACCAACCTACGAGTCGACAGTTTGCAGTTTGCAGTTGGCTGAAAGAGCATCTTGAAGCTTGGAAACGAGTTCGTCATGTCGCTCAAGGCTGGGGTAAATCTTGATTGTTTGTCCGTTCCAAAACTTCGCCACGTGATACTTCACTTTGCCGTTCTTCGTGTTCATGACGGGTTCAAGCGAGATAAGGTCTCGCATGGATTCATGAACGAGGATTTTGCCATTGGCATATTGGGTGATGTGAGCAAACCGGGTTTCGAACCGATGCGGCGGTGGTTCTCCACCAAGATCGCCCCTGATTAGCATCCAGGTCAGGCCAATGACGGCTAAGATAAGAACGAACGATTCACTGGCAGGCCAAAATTTTGAAAGGCCCCAGTATGCCATCCAAAAAATTATGACAAACATAGCTAGGCTGAAGCGTCCACGATCGTAGTGATAGGTCACCGCGTCTTCCGCCAACCAGTGGGGGTTCGGGGCCATCATCAGCTATTCATTTCCTTCCCAATCATTCCATCAATCTTACGACAAAACGAATCGTAATGGAACTGGCACGATAACCGACCAACCAGATATCATCTAAGACATGTCAACCCTCGGAAAAGCTGTCCTCCTTGAAGAACCCGGAACCCCCGCTGTCGTCCGCGATATCACCATCGACGATCCTGGTCGCGATGAGGTCTTGATCCGAGTCGTTGCGAGTGGCGTCTGCCACACTGACTTGACCGTGAAAATGCTCAACGGGAACGGCATGTCATTCCCGATCGTTCTTGGCCACGAGGGCGCGGGCATCGTCGAAAAAGTCGGTGAAGGAGTGACCCATCTTGTGCCTGGTGACGCGGTGGTTATTGCCTATCGGGCACCGTGCGAGAAGTGTCCGGCTTGCCTACGCGGCGATCCTCGCCGATGTTACATGGCTCTCCGTCCGGGACCGAGAATCAAGCGCGCCAGCGACGGTGCTGCATGCTCACTGGTTTTGCGCTGCGGAACGTTTGCCACTCACACCGTCGTTCACGCCAAAGCTGCGATAAAAATGCCGAAGGAAATGCCCCTTGATAAAGCCTGCCTCATCGCATGTGGAGTCGTAACGGGGGTAGGTGCGACTTTGAACACTACGCCGGTTGCTCGAGGATCCCGAGTGGCAGTTATTGGTTGCGGCGGAGTGGGGCTTAACGTCATCCAGGGGGCAAAAATTGCGGGAGCGAAGCAAATAATTGCCGTCGATGTGAACCCGGTCAAGCTCGGCTGGGCCAAGGATTTCGGGG
>JAYVXG010000408.1:0-5360 GCA_043785475.1 Armatimonadota bacterium | reverse complement strand
ATTCAAGGCAGTTACTTTGCGCTCCTGAACCGGAAATTAGACATGTCCGTCCTCATTGCCCTTGGCGTTTTGGCTTCTTATTTATCCAGCGTCTATTTGAGTCTCTCACCCGATACGATGGTGTTCTATGCGGCATCGGCAATGCTGGTGACCTTTGTTCTTTTCGGCCACTGGATGGAGATGAAGTCACGTCGGGGCACGTCCGACGCTCTTACGGCTCTTTTCAATTTAGTGCCACCCATGGCGGTCGTTCTTCGGGATGGAAAAGAGCAGGAGATAGCCACAAAGGATGTCGTTGTCGGCGATATGTTGATTGTAAAACCTGGCGAGAAAATTCCCGTTGATGGCGAAGTTTCAGAGGGCACATCGCCCGTCGACGAGGCTCTGGTTACGGGAGAAAGTTTGCCTGTCGAGAAGGGCCCTGACGACACAGTTGTTGGAGGTTCGGTCAACACTTCAGGCGTTCTTCATGTTAAGGCCACCAAAGTTGGTGGTGACACCGTTCTTGCCCAAATCACCAAGTTGGTTGAAACTGCACAAAGTTCGAAAGCGCCGGGCCAGCGGATCGCGGACCGGGCTGCCGCCTACCTGGTCGTGATTGCTGCGGGTTCTGGCCTTATTACATTCATCGCCTGGAAGTTTGGAGCAGGCGTCCCATTTGCCGCGGCCCTAACCTTTGCAATCTCAGCTATCGTGATTGCTTGTCCAGACGCTCTAGGGCTCGCCACTCCGACGGCGGTTGCGGTCGGAATAGGTCTTGGAGCCAAACATAGCGTACTAATCAAAGACGCGGTCACACTTGAACAGACCGCTAAAGTCCAAGCAATTGTCGTGGACAAAACGGGAACCCTGACCGAAGGCAAACCAAAGATTACCGATATCAAGGTTGCAGAGGGTCAAGATGTAGCAAAGCTAGTTCAATACGCAGCATCAGCCGAAGCAAATTCAAGCCATCCACTGGCATTATCGATCATTGATGCGGCAAAGGAAAAGGGACTGGCTCTTCTCGCCGTGAAAGACTTTGAAAACGTAACTGGGCTCGGGCTCAAGGCACAAATAGAAGGCAAGATTGTTCTCGTCGGTCGCAAAAAGCTTCTTGAAGAAAAAGGAGTGAGCTTGTCGGGAATCGAGGAGGCTGAAAAGGACTTGCTTAGCAAAGCACGAACTCTGATGTACGTTGCCATCGATGGCAAGTTCGCGGGGATCGTGGCCGCCGCTGATCCCGTCAAGGCGAACGCTGGCCAGTTTGTAAAGGAGATGACTGATCTCGGAATTGAAGTTGTCCTAATGACCGGTGACAATAAGGCAACGGGCGAAGCAGTTGCCAAGGAAGTTGGAATCGAGCGAGTGTTCTCCGAAGTCTTGCCTGAAAAGAAGGCGGAATATGTCAAGAAACTCCAGAGCGAAGGCAAGTTTGTTGCGATGGTCGGCGATGGCATCAATGATGCGCCAGCACTTGCCCAAGCAGATATCGGAATAGCCATCGGGGCGGGAACCGACGTTGCGATCGAAACTGCGGACATCGTGCTCATGCGCTCCGACCCGCTTGATGCCGTTAATGCCATCATCCTGAGCAAGGCTACCGTACTCAAAATGAAGCAGAACTTGGTTTGGGCGAGCATTTACAACATTGCGGCTATACCGGTTGCAGCAGGCGTTTTCTACTCTAGCCTCGGCTGGAGCTTGAAGCCCGAGATTAGTGCCCTGCTCATGTCGATGTCTTCGGTGTTTGTTGCGACCAACGCCGTCCTGCTCAAGCGCACAGAAAAGCGCTTCGTGAATTTGGGGTCGGCTATTGCAACCCCTGTATTAAGAGGTTCCAATTGAAACTACATCAACCGATACTGTGGTCGTCATTGTTCTTGACCGTGGCTGGATTTGCCTTGGCATCTGAATCGCCGGGGCCAAAAGCCGATACGAAAGACCAAAATCATCAAGACATGTCCAAAGGCAAAATGCCGCAAGACAAAATGGGCATGGGCTCGATGGAAATGGGTGAGCATTATGAAATGGTCATGCCTTTCTTTACTCACATGGGAATGCCACAAGCATTGGGAACCCATAGTCTGAGCTTTTCTGGCCTGAACACAAGTGCGGGAGGTCGCTCGACGCCCGACTTCTCGTTCCAATATATGTGTGGCCTTTCTGATCGCTTAGGTGTCAATTTTCGGAGCGACGAGTTTACAACGGGTAACGAGGCGGAAGTGATGTTCCAGTACGCCGCGATCCGTAGCAAAGACCGGATGAGTGGGATTAGTCCGATGCTGGAACTTGAATTCCCCACTAAGCGGTCTGGTAGCGGGATCAAAACGGTTATTGGGTTCTCGGCAGCTCTTGCTCAGAAGCACGGTACATTCGACGGTGCTTTTCACTACAACCTCTTTGAGCGCAAGTTCGAAGGCAGCGTTGCGTACGTTTGTCAGGCGTCACAGGGATTTTTTCCAATTGTTGAACTCATTGGAACGGCAGAACTGAGAGAAATGCCGACCTTAGACGTCTTGGTTGGTCCGAAGTTTAAGACCGGCAAGAACTCAGATGTGGGCTTCGCTTACCAGACGCCCATAAGTGCTCGGAAGGACTTTGGCTCAAGGTTCATCCTCCAATTCGATTTCAGATGGTAGGAAAAACACAATGAACACTCAGAAATTCAGTCTGTCACTTGCAGCTACAGTGGGCATATTCTTCATCGGCTGCACTATATTTTCGCAAGTAGCTCCTGCACTTTACACGCAGGTCTTTGAGAGTTGGTATCACATGTTTGGTTTCCTGCTCCAATGGCCAACCACCATCACTTTGATCATGTTTCCAATCTTGGTTGTAACGTACACACGTCTTGCCCTCCGTGAGGAGGCTGAAGTGCGCTCTGCTATGCCAACAGAATATGGGGCTTACGCCAAAAGGGTTCCGCGCTTTTTTCCAAAGTTCTCAGCGGGAAATCATAATATGGAGGCAAAGGCAAAGTGAAAGAAACAATTCATTTACAAAATGTGCATTGCGAGGGGTGTGTTCACAACGTCAAGACGGCGATCGAGATGATTGAGGGCGTCAGAGTGGCACATGTCCACAAATTAGATCTCACCGTGGATGTCCTATACGAATCTCCAGCAACACCTTTTGCTATGCGTGAACAGCTTCTGCTAGGCGGATATTTGGCGGAGCCGAAACTAGATAACCATTAGTTCTAGCGCCTATCCTGGTCTCGGCTGGGGGTTCGGTTGACAGGAATGCAAATGAGGAAAATCACGTGAATTTCCTCTTTGCAGAATTGCACTAGTGCTTCATTTTGGCGTGCATGAGGAGCTTGGCTCGTTCTTTCATTTGAGCATCGATCATCATTTTCGCCATTGATTTAAGTTCGGAGCTTTTGCCGTACTTAACTTCAATCTGGGCCATCTGAATTGCGCCTTGATGGTGCTCAGCCATCATCATCGCAAAGTCGCGATCGGTGTCACCCGTCATTTTCATGCTGCCCATGTTGTGGCTCATCGTATCCATGCAGGAGTGCATCATATCTGACGGTGAGCCATGGTGTTGCTTCATCATATCGTGATGTTGAGCATAGACAGGTGCAATTATGGCAGTGCTAATCAGGGCTCCAAAGAGCATGTATGAAAGGGGAAGTATTTTCGACATTGATTTTCTCCAAAACGATTCGACGGTATTAATCGGTCAGATCGCTTAATACTCCCTACGCCATTTCCGATTCTCCGAATGCTTGACCAAAAGCATTGGTCGTGGTTGTTTGGCACTCAGTCAACAATTATCTAATTGGATTCCCGTGAACAGTTATCTTCGGGTTGCATTTCACGATGGCGTAATGTGTATGAATTCAGATCAAGATTTAAGCATCAGGTATTTGCTTTGCTTTCGTAAGCGGATTTGAGGAGGTTGAAAGCATCCAAGCTTTCCTTTCCATCAATATCTTTGTATTGCATGGTCATGGATATTGCGCAGTGCCCAACCTGGTCAGCGACGGTAGCTAGAGGAACGCCAGCTCGAAGCATGTTAGATATGCCCATATTGCGAAGTTCCTTGAATGTGATCTTGACTCCTGCACCTTTCATTAATCTAGAGAATTTCTTGCCAAGGGTTTCTGGATGGATTGGCTTTCCGCTGCCATCGCAAAAAATGTAAGGCGACATGCCGCTGTGATAGCTCAGTATTTTCTTGCCCCATTCCAAATCGATGACCATTTCACGGAATTCCCCCTCTATCTTATTCTTAAGCTGTGCCTTGGTTTCTGACACTTGACGATTTATGGCAATACGAACGATGGCCCTGTCATTATGAAGTGTCACGTCATCTGGCCTCAGCCCACAAGTTTCATTCCGGCGTAGGGCTAGTCGTTGGGCAGTCCAAGCTGGTCCCTCGCAGTCGGTACCAAAACATATTTCATCTATTCGCTTGCCAAGATCTACAGTTAATTCGCGGCGAGCTTTTCTTCGAACTAGCTTTGGAAGCAAAACCTCTTTACATGGATTCTCCTTGATTCGACGCAATCTCTTCGCCAACGCAAAGATCGATTGCGCAACTTCAAACCGATTTCTCGCAGTTTTTGGCTTGCACCCGATCCTGCATCTTTCCGCAAGAAGCTGCATCTCTTCAAATGTAACCTCAGTTAGTAATTTCGTTCCAATTGCAGGTTCAACAAATGCCGTGAATCGTTCTCGGTACTTTCGATTAGTCTCAAACGACCTCTCTTGGTGCCACCAAACTTCTTGGACGAATTCGCTAACAGATCCAGGTCTACAAGGAGGTGGTCCCAAAAGCTTCACTCGTTTCAGCTGGTCAGCTTCTAACTGACCAGCTTCTCCGTGAAGCCCTTGCTCACCTGGTCGCTTTTGGGCATAAAGGAAGGTTCGCTCGGCCCCAGTGCCGATGCTTGCTTTCCATTTGCCTTTTTGGCGGTCCCAGGTTGCCATTGAGTATCTTCTCCTCTGTTTGTTTTGCGAATTGCTCGACTTGTCTTCTTGCGAATGTCTTCGTTTCTGGGTCCCTTGTTAGGTCTCCACGCGCTTCTATGGATTTGAGAATTCCTTCACCGATTCCAAGGAACTCTCGGACAGCCGCCCTGCTCATCAGAGGAGGGCGGCCGCAAGCTACGGAGTGGGTTTTGATTTCTGAGTCATGCAAATTGCGTGAGTTTGTCATTCGAGTTGACACAACCCATCACTTTTCTCTAGCCACAAAATTGGACATAAGTCCCAGGCCGCCGTCTTCCTCCATTTGCATTTCGAACAGATGTCGAACCATTTCGTTGAGGCTGCTGAATTTTAGAATGTCCAGTTTCTGACTTTTCTTAGGGCTATACATCAGGTCTTGCCAATTGCAAAACCATGGTTCCAATGGGCTCGCTTGCA
>JAYVXG010000407.1:0-5369 GCA_043785475.1 Armatimonadota bacterium | reverse complement strand
TGATCATCACGCCAACCCCACTCAGGAGCCTTAAACTTGGCGAAATCAACTCGTTTAGCCGAACAATAAGCTTTGAATTCGGCCACCGTGATATCGGTTTTGCCGATCCAGAAAGCGTCAAGGTTGACGGTGTGAAGCCTATTATCATCCCCTCCCATCTTGAAGTCCCCCGCCGGAACTGACACCATTTCGATTTTCGTGAAATCTCGTGGGGGTGATGGCTTGCCGCAGGAAACGAGGACCAGTATGCAAGGGACTATTATGTTGACCTGATTCTTCAAATCGTAACCTCGCCAGATTGAATCGATGCTACCCAATCGTAGTTCGGTGGATGATCTCCTGGGTCATTTACACAAATGGGTTCTACTGGCGAATTCGGCGTTTTCGAGCGAGGACCATCAGGCCAAGGCCCATGGACAAGAACGTTGCAGGTTCGGGAACTGCACGGGTTCCGGTGCCTTCCCAACCTGGATTGCCTCGGTCATTGAAGTAATCACTTCCGCCATACGTGCCGCCCGATGCATAGGTAAACCAATCAATCGAAAGCGGGGCAGTTGTATCGGTCGAAATGACTTTAAACCCAGATAAGGATGAACCAGGCGTCACGACACTGAAGGAGCCTGGAGGAGTTATCCAGACATTGTTATAGTCTTTGCTCGAACCTCCGGCGTGAGCATTATTCCATCCCGAATTTGCGTTTGGATCCCAATTTGCTGGAGAACCAACGATATGCGGGCCGGAGGGCACGATGACTCCAAAGAAATATAAATCACCTTCGCCGGCGGCCAAGTTACTTTTTAGCATAAAGTCGAGCGTCCAGTTCCCGGTGCTACCCGAGACCGTGTAGGTGACACTTGGTTTGCGCTGGGCCTGAGCATTCGCGATCACTGAGATCAGGCAGATGGAAGATGCGATTCGAAAGAAAGCCAACGATTTCATTAATTACCTCAAAGCAGATAGGTCTGGGATGCGCATGCTTAATAGCACGCGAGACCGACCTAGAAAGTTTACTATACACCCTTTGGGGCTGTTGCTCCCAATCTTAACCAGTTTTAAGTAATTTGTGTGAGTTTGGGTTAATCCAGGGCTCAAATTAGCTCGCCCAGACTCGCAAAATTTGACTCTCTGGCTGCAATCTGTGATCCTCAGAATCTGGAAGGAGACTGCAAATTTGCAAAGAACTTTATATAATTGGTCGGGACGCCGAACCTCCAAGTGGTCGGCTGAAAGGGGGTGAACTAAAGTGAACAACCCTTATATATCACGCAGGAAATTAGAATTTCTTTAACCTCCACTGCGCGGATTCTAAGTTCAAAATGTATGGCTCATTCGTTGCCACGGGAGATAACCCCATCGAATTGCCATTCGTTTGGCTGGGACAGGATCAAATCGTCCGTTACTCCGAGTCCTTCCAGCATAATCTCCGAACTTCGCACGCGGTCAGTTCAGCCGGCCACATCTAGCCAGGATTACCGATAAAACACTCAACATAAGTGCCACTTCAAAAACCTGCCCAAGATGCCCCCATGATGGATGATTAAGGATTGATTTTAGCCTTAGCCGCCACCAACAATCTTAAAAAAATGAACCTGAATAGTGTGGAGGTAAATTGGATATTCTGGGGTTTGGTGACCAGTTCGGCGTGAGCAGCCTCCAAACGCAAAATTCATTACTTTCTCTGAACCAATTTTTGTCGCTGAGCTAACTGTAAAGTTCACTCCATCTGTCTTAACTGGACGATAGACCCATTTTCGACCAGCGTCGATGACAAACATGGACTCCAAGTCTGTATTTCCTATTCCTGCCGTAACATCACCCTGCGAGAACCATCCTCCCGCCGTGACAACGGCGTAATTGGCACCAATCGGCACGGATACAGTGACGTCAAATTCAGAGTTTGAGTTACAAACCCATGACGCATTGGCTCCGTCAGAAAAGAAGTCGATTCCAACGCCACCAAAATTTATCGTCGAAGGAGTCGGACCACCGGCCGCGAGCGTTAAATCGCTTACGGGAACAACCTTTACTCCTGGCTTCAGCTTCAGTGCCTGACCAGCAGTACTTGATGAAATTTTGGTATCTATGCCTATTTGACTTGGATATGAAGATTTGTGACCTTTGCTGGCTTGGGTTGCAGCGAGGGCGGCCAAGGATATCGCGACGACAAGAAAGAATTGCTTCATATAGCACTTACATAGTGGACTTGAACGGACGAAATGAATGTATATGATTTCATCAGGCCACTAATGATTTGAATCTGGATACTCTTTGTTCCTTTCAATTCCACAACCAGGTTTGAATTGAAGTGATCCCCTACATTTGCACTGAGCAGCCAACCGTTACTGACTCTTTCTGAGTTGTCTTTTGTCACGATGAATTCAAAATTCCCACCTTGGTTGGTTTCGCCTCTGTCCGCAACGTTTAACCCCATGGTATTTGATTTACTGGGAAAGCTGCCATTGACGGTGACCACCGCGAAATCGGCATTTACAGTAATTGGAACACGGATGTTGATGTCTCCCCTTTGGGTTATCGGCCAACAGAATGCCTTCGGGGCGGCACGAAATTCGAGCATGGCTGTGGTTTCAAATGTACAACCAGGTATGAAATAGTGTCTTGGCGTAAATTCAATCGCATCTTTGTCTGCTGCGAATTGCCTGGCCTTACGACCTGTCTTTATTGCCACGGCCTTGAGTGCTTGACTGCTGGTTATGGGCGATGTGTACGTTTCTCTTGCGACCTCAAAGTCCCTAATTTGACCTTTCGTATTTGCGGATATTTGGGGCTTGCCCAGAACAAGTGCATCCTGGGCGGGCTTATCAGAGAGAGACGATTTGCCTCGTTGAGCGACGACACTGCAAGTCAGAACCGCTAAGGTTCCTCCAATTATTTGAAATTTAATGCCTTTACTGCCCATGAACCAATAACTTCCTTCTGGCGTGATTATACTGCAACGATCATTAAAGCAGTAGGTGGGTCGAAATGGGAGTAAATCGACCTTTTGCCAGTGTATGCCACGTCCCGGCCAGCCACTTCGTGGGAGGGCAAGCAATACCGCAGAAAGGAGAGCCAGAATGGTGGGCGATCCACGGGGTGGGCTCGATAAGAATTGTTTTGGTGTAGCCCTGGTAAAACAACTGCGAAGCTGCGATTTACCAGTGAATGGCCTTCAGCCCATCCCGGGCACAGATCGATCACATGGCGGGCCACATTCGTGGACGGGCTTACCTTTGTGGCACTGGAGACGCGAATCATCCAATCCACCCTTTCGAAGGTCCGCCTCAGTGCCTTCCTGTCCGCCATAGCGTCCGCGCGTTGGAGGAAGCGAAGGAGGGTGGCTCGCTGATTGTCCGCGAGGTCCCGAGAGAGAGGTACAAAGTTCCCAAAGCTGAATCGAGAAACGGAGTGAGCTTGCGACGAGTCAATGTCTTTTGCCCAACCAGTCCGCCGAAGTGCCTTGACGAACGAACCAGCGGAAAGGGGAGGCACGGTTTGTACAATCTGGTGGGCGCTCTCAGCACGCCCGCGTCTCTGCTTAGCCTGGGTATCCTCACTCCATGAAGACTTCCACCCTGAGCGATGCCGAGATCGATCACTTTATCCGTAAAGGCTACGTGAAGATCGAGGGGGCGTTCTCCCGTGAGACCGCCGAAAAATACACCCGAACCTGCTTCGATCGCCTCGGGTACGACATGGACGACAAGTCGACCTGGGCCGAGAAACGGATCCACATGGGGGGCTCCGAATACGTGGAAGTAAAAGAGTTTGCCCCGCGCGTCTACGATGCAATCTGTCAGCTTCTTGGCGGCGAGACTCGCTTGGTGAAGCCGTGTCGCTGGTCGGACCACTTCATCGTGAATCTCGGCTTGGGTTCCGACGAGCCTTGGCAACCGGCCAGCCCGGCCACATCTGGTTGGCACAAGGACGGGGACTTTTTCCGACACTTTCTTGATTCGCCCGAGCAAGGGCTACTCGTCTTCGTGAACTGGACTGACGTGGTGCACAAGGGTGGTCCAACGTATATTGCGACTGATTCCATCGCGGTGGTCGCGAAGTTTCTTGCTGATCGACCGGAGGGCGTGTTGCCGAACGAATATCCATTCCAAGAGTTGGTTGGGCAATGCTCGGAGTTCGAGGAAGCGACCGGTTACGCGGGCGACGTGTTTCTCCTTCATCCATTCGTGCTCCACGCCGCGTCTCAGAATATGCTGCAGGCGATCCGAGTGATTACCAACCCTCCGGTCTCGTTGACCGAGCCTATGCGGTTCGATCGTTCGAACCCGGATGACTATTCACCGGTTGAGCGAGGCGTGCTGCACGCCCTGGGAGTTTCGAGTCTGGAGTTTCGGCCGACGGGTGCGCGGGAGAGGATCGTTCCCGAACGGGTGAAGCGGCAGATGCAATTGATGGAAGAAGAGCAGCGGCGTCAAGGGTCGGCGGATTGAGGCTGATGGGGCGGGTGAGACCTTTCATTTTCAGCGAGACAGGCTCATGTTCTTTCGGAACGTCCTTGGCTATGCATCTTAATTGCGGCGATAATCGACGGGTAGCGTTGCTCCTTGGACTTGGGCTGGTTCCTTATCAAACCCAGCCCAGCGAGGCCATTGACGCCGAGACGTCAAAGTCCTCTCGGACTATGCTAATTTGAAACGCTCCTTCGGAGCTACGGCATCGGCGTCCATATATCTCAACGTCGAACTAGGGATTTTGAAATTGGTTGCTCGGACTACCATGACTGGGTCTCTAACCAACTTTGCTATGCAGCCAGAAGCTAGAAGCTTGTGGCTAGAAGCTTATTCCGCCAGCATCTCTTCGTAGATCTCAATCAATCTTGCGGTGTGCGCCTCTGGAGTGGGAGGGTCCGACCAGAACCGGTCGTACGCAGCTCGGCTCATTCGGTCGGCGGTTTCGTCGTCCAGCAGCAGGTGCATTTTGTCGGCGAGGTCGTCGACGTTTTGGTTCTTGAAGGCAAAACCAGTTTCGCCTTCGAGGATCTCGTATTTGGTCGCGGTGCAGTCGGACGCAATCACCGGGATTCCTCGTCCGAGGGCCTCGATGGGCGCCAGAGGGTTCACCTCATACCAGATGGAGGTTATTGCCATCGCCCGGGCATGCTTCATCTCTTCGAGCACTTGGTCGCTGGTGACCCACCCGGCAAACGTTGCCTTCTCGTACCCGATATCCTTCACTGCCTGCAGCAATGGGCCGTCGCCGAGGATCCGCACCTCAGCTCCGACCTTTTTCGCCGCTTCGATGAGGATTTTCGGGTCTTTTTCGATCGAAACCCGCCCGGAGAAGACGAACGCCTTGTTCTGGGTGACGTCGATTCGAGGTTCGTTGACGGCCTGGATTGGGTACCGCATCATGTG
>JAYVXG010000406.1:0-5372 GCA_043785475.1 Armatimonadota bacterium | reverse complement strand
ACGGGCACGGCATCAGACCTCGCGTCGAGTTTTGGATTGGCCCCACGAAAAGCCAGGTCCAGGAAGTTGGGGTCGTCACGAGTCTCGCTGAATGCGTGCCTTGTCAGTAATGCCCGATATTGTGCATCGGGTGTGTCCGGCGACACATGAGGATAATCTTCTTGGAAAATGAACGTTATGACTTTGGTAAGATCAATAACTACTCGCAGATGTGCTCATCCGAAGGACTCAAATTAAAGCACCCGCACCCAAAATTTCCATGAAAACAATTACCATTCCTGTTCCGAGTGCTTCATCTGTCAAGAAGACTTTTCTGAAAATCGGACTAGGAATCTTGCTGCTTTATTTGGGTTATGTAGTCCGCGAAATCTGGTTGCCCCTCGTTTTAGCCTTTCTTCTCGCCCTGGTCCTTGATCCCGTCGTGGACCGTATGGAACTAAGAGGATGGACAAGGCCAAGAGCTTCAGCCTTTATTTTTGGGAGTTTTCTCTTCATTTTAGTCGGTTTAATTGTGCTTGCATACCCGCTGGCATCCGCCCAAATTGATACCCTGCAAAAGGGTTTCGAAAAGTACTTCCCCGACTCTTCTCACGCCGGTCTGATTGCATCGCTTTACAAGATGGGGCTGTCGCCGAATCTTGCGGGCGGTGCCGTCTCGATTATTGAAAGCTCGAGAAATAGCCTGAAGCACTCGTCTTCGTTCATCACCAATTACGGTTTGGTAATCGTGTCCAATGCAATTTGGATCGTCATAATTCCCCTCATCGCCTTCTATGCCTTGAGAGATTTCCACATAATCCTTGGAAAGGCTTTGCTTTTAGTACCACCCAAGAGAAGGGATTTGATCCAGACAGCAGTCAAGGAAACAACCATGGTCTTTGGCAACTTCCTTCGAGGACTGGCAGTCGTCTCTGTCATGAACGGCGTAGCCACCACCGTGCTGTTGATGGCGGTGCGTGTGCCGGGGGCGTTGATGGTCGGCGTCATCGCCGGCTTTCTCTACAGCATTCCGTATTTAGGTGCTCTTCTCACTCTTGTTCTGACGGCGGCCGTTGCTTTCGTCGGCGGCGGTCCCAATATGGCGATACTCGCAGTGGGACTCAGTGTCCTCTTGCATCAAATCGTCTTTGACCAGATCATCAGTCCTCGAGTTTTAGGAGGACATGTTGGCCTCCATCCTATCCTCAGTGTCATCGCTTTATTAGTCGGGAACCTTTTGCTCGGCATTGTCGGAATGATATTAGCAGTACCCATTGCGGCCTGTATTCAAATTGCAGTCTTGGCGATTCAACCGAAGCTGTCGGAGCAAATTGACGTATCGGCAAAATCAGTTGAAGTATCGACACAAGTCGACCTCGTTGAAGAACAATCTACAGTTATCGAAAAAGACCAAAAAACCGAGGCTCTTGAGGAAATGCATGCAAAAGTAGCCTCGGCAGTTGAGGAGGTGGAGAAGAAGTCATGAAATGTGAATCAAATACAGCCAAAGCCAAGCTTGCGTTTGAAGAATTGATTCAAAGCAATGTCGAAACAATCGCTCGCATTGAACAAGCAAGCAAAAATAGCAGGACACAAGGTGATGTGTTGTCCGACGCCATAACAAATTTTTGTGGCAGTACCCCATTTGTGGTATTGCAATGCGTCCTATTTGTGGGCTGGATCACATGGAATACCATCTTAGAAACAAAGCCATCACATTTCGACCATTCGCCTTTCAACCTTCTTTCACTCGTGGTTTCGCTCGAATCTATATTCTTATCAACATTCATTTTGATCAGCCAAAATAGCCAAAAGCGTAAGGCGGAACAAAGGAATCACCTTGATTTACAAATCAATCTGTTGGCTGAGCAAGAGTCGAGTCAACTATTGGTCATGATGAGGCAAGTCATGGAAAGGCTCGGAATTGAAAACGAGAATCAGGAAGCCACTGCGTTGGAAAACGTGACCGACCCAGAGTTGCTCATCGAACACATTTCCGAACACATTTCCGACCGGCCCAATGGCGACGACAAGAGTACCGACGCGGGAGATTAACAAAGAATTTTGCGGGTCGTGAAATTTTAGCTGTCCCCCTGCGATCGTCACTCTTAATTTACTTCTGAGGTTTCTTGAGCGCGTTGTCGAGGCGTTCAATCGCTGGGCTCCAAGCTTCTATCCGTTTGAGCGGTTCTAAAAAGTACACCAATGTGCTTACTATTAGGGTAGCTCCAAGTAGTCCGCCAAGCCCTGCGACCATACCGTTTCGCAGAACTAACTTCCAGTCTCTTTGGTTATTTACTTGCTTTTGAACAACCAAGGTTAGGGCCTCTATGGCCCTCATTAATTCTTCCGAATCGATCTTACGTTCTGATAACTTTGTCTCTTCACTCATCATTCTCAGCCTGAACCATTCTATTTCAGCGGATTTGCCGCATCTCTTTCCCAATGTCTTTTCCCTGAAGCTTCAATAAACAACTTTGCAAATGACGAATCAGCATGTCCGTCCGCAGACAAAACCATTCCATTAACCCTTGTTATTGCTTGGACCGCATCTTTAGCTGGAAGTGTCCCAGCCACAAAAGCTGCTGCGTTGCCACACGCCGAGATCGCTTTTGCATGCTTAAAGGCATCCCTTACAAACCGAACGGCGTCGTCGTTGTCGGCCAGAGCATCCACTGCTTTCTCACCACCCACTACGTAAATCGCGTCATACACAGCAGAAGGTGTGTTCTTTAGAGTTTTATCCGGCGTAATTCCATGAACTGCAGAAAGATCCTTGCCAATAACTTCGCATGTACCTCCTTCCTTTTCGATCGCTTCTTTTACCAAGTTGTACGATCCTAAATCGGAATCCTCGCTGAACAGAATTCCAAACTTCATCCCTTTGATCCCCGCTTTCGGGAGGTCTTCCATGCTCAAGCCTTTTGCCTTTTTGATGGGAGGAGTTTCCACTTTAGGCGGCACCTTTAGGCCAAGGTGCTTTGCGACCTGGTCAGCGTAGTCGTGATCGATACGATTGATTTGATCGAGCATACGTAGTTGAACATCCTTCACTTCGCACTTGCTGAGTTCGAATCGGGTGGCCGCAATGAGGTGGTCGCGCTCAGGTTGGGTAAGGCTGTGGAAGAACAAAGCGGCTTGAGATGTGTGATCGGCAAAGCTCGGCGAGCGTTGCCGTATCTTTGTTCCTTCCCGTCGCTCCGCGTAACTGACAAATCCATTCTCCTTATCTTCTCCTGGAATATTTCCGTCCAAACGGTTCGGGAAGTAGCTAACCCGCCCCTTAGGAATTCCTTGCTGCATCAGACCGTCCCGCTGGTTCGTCGCAAACGGACATCGTGGACGATTGACGGGAATCTGTTGCCAGTTCGGCCCTCCAAGGCGCGTGATCTGAGTGTCCATGTAAGAGAAAAGCCTCCCCTGCAAAAGAGGGTCATCAGAAAAATCGATTCCAGGAACAATGTTTGTTGGCAGGAAAGCCACTTGCTCAGTTTCGGCAAAGAAGTTCTCTGGGTTCCGATTGAGGGTCATTTTTCCGATCTTTTGGACTGGCACTAAATCTTCGGGCCACAACTTTGTTGCATCCAGAATATCAAATTCGAATTCAAATTCTTGGGATTCCTCCAAGACTTGAATTGCCAACTCCCATTCAAAGACGCCACCGCGATCAAGGGTTTCCCACATGTCTCGTCGGTGAAAGTCCGGATCTTTGCCCGCAAGTTGTTGAGCTTCGTCCCATGCCAGTGAATGCAAGCCCTTCAAAGGCTTCCAATGAAATTTAACGAAGCGCGCCTTTCCGGCTGCGTTCACCAAACGGAAAGTATGAACTCCAAATCCTTCCATTGTCGAGAACGAGCGCGGTATCGCCCGGTCCGAATGCAGCCACATAATCATGTGAAGGGATTCAGGCGTCAAAGAAATGAAATCATAAAAGGTGTCATGAGCTGACGAGGCCTGAGGAATTTCATTGTTGGGTTCAGGCTTGACACTGTGAATCAGGTCGGGAAACTTGATCGCATCTTGAATGAAGAACACGGGCATGTTGTTGCCAACCAAATCCCAATTGCCTTCGTCTGTGTAAAACTTTACGGAAAATCCGCGGACGTCCCGGGCAGTGTCCGCCGATCCCCTAGAACCCCCAACTGTCGAGAACCGAACAAAGACTGGTGTCTCCTTACTCGCTCCGCTAAAGATGCCGGCTTTCGTTAACTCAGTCAGGGGCGCGTAATTGACAAACACGCCATGAGCACCCGAACCTCTCGCATGAACCACGCGCTCTGGAATTCTCTCGTGATCAAAGTGGGTGATCTTTTCTCTAAGAATGAAATCCTCAAGAAGCGTCGGGCCCCTGACTTCCAGCTTCTCAGAATTCTGATCGTCTGCGATCTTCATTCCTGACTGGGTTGTCAAAATTTTTGATCCTTGAGGGTCGACGGGACCTTGATTGGGAGTCTCTACATTGAATTTTTGGGGCATACCGTTTCGAACGTCAAGACTGACCTGAATGCCACGCAGCCGAAAAAAATCGTGAATAGTTTTGATACAATGACGCGTTTGTGAAAGCCTAGAATAGAAAAATTATAAGATTTGGTCGCTCAGGCAATCGCAAATTATTTACAAACGTGAATTGGTATGAGGGCCGCGAATACCGATTGCGCCCAGGAAATGAATTGAAATGGAAAATCTCCAAGAATTATTCGAAGACACGATTAAAGATCTTTATAATGCCGAGAAGCAGTTTCTTAAAGCAATGCCAAAGCTCATGAATGCAGCCCAGAGCCCTGAGCTCAAGAAAGCGATTGAGAGCCACATCACTCAGTCGGAGGGTCAAGTGCAACGTCTTGAAAAAGTAGCTGCGCTTGGAGGATTTACGCCAACCGGCAAAGTGTGTAAGGCCGCACAGGGTTTAGTGGAAGAAGCCAACGAGCATCTCGAAGAGGGCAAACCCGGCCCAACTCTGGACGCAGCAATAATCTGCTGTGCTCAGAAGAACGAGCATTACGAAATCTGCAGCTACGGCACAGTGTTGGCGTGGGCGAAATTGCTCGGAAACAACGAGATTTCCGCACTACTCGAGGAAACCCTGAAAGAGGAAGAGCAGACCGACGAAGCACTAAGTGGTGTTTCCACCGCAGTGAATGAGTCCGCAATAGGTTCAAAGGTACAAGCGAAATCCAAAGAGACCGAAAGAGCCGGTTCTCGCTAGATTTAGTTCCGTTCCCCGAACAGGCCCCCGCCCAGCCAGGCGGGGGCCTATTTCGCATCGCAAAGGACCGAAAATTAGAGCATAGGTCGTGGCCTGTTCCCCAAAAAACGATCCATGGTGATGTGATGATTCGTCTCTTTTTGAAAGAGAGTGAGCATGTCAACCAAAGCAAAGAAATATAGTGAAG
>JAYVXG010000405.1:0-5382 GCA_043785475.1 Armatimonadota bacterium | reverse complement strand
TGCTAACCTTGGAATCATATGCACATGATTTGGCTGGCTTATTTTGGAGTATTTGGTTCCTTGATCCAGCCTCAAGCAAACGCCAATCTGGGCAGAGTGAGCAATATCATGGACAAGGACTTTAACCCGGCGACGACGATTTGGTTTTCTTCGCCCGCGACTAAGTGGGATGAAGCGATTCCGGTGGGGAATGGACGCCTTGGAGCCATGGTTTTTGGCACCGTTGAAGAAGAGCGAATCCAGCTAAACGAAAACACCAACTGGTCGGGAGGACCGTATTCGACGGTGGTCAAGGGTGGCTACAAAGTGTTACCAGAAATTCAGAAGCTCGTTTTTAGCGAACGGTACCTTGAGGCGCACAACCTATTTGGTCGAAATTTGATGGGTTATCCGGTCGAGCAACAGAAGTACCAGAGCCTAGCTAATCTTCACGTGTTTCTGCCTCATACCGGGAAAGCAACCGACTATCAACGAAGGCTGGACCTCGAAACCGGGGTAACGAGTGTGAGCTATGAGGTTGACGGCGTGAAGTACCACCGAGAAGTCTTCTCATCGGCACCAGACCAGGCGATCGTTGTTCGCCTTACTGCCAGCAAGCCCGGTTCTTTGAGTTTTACGGCCAACCTTCGTGGGGTCCGGAATCAGACCCATTCGAACTACGCTACCGACTACTTTCGGATGGACCCGGTCGGTTCGGACGGATTGGCGGTTACGGGTAAGTCCGCCGACTACCTTGGCGTAGCCGGGAAGTTGCGGTACGAAGGTCGGGTCAAGGCTATCGCCGACGGAGGATCGGTTAAGACGAATGGTGTTGATCTCATCGTTAAAGATGCTAATTCGGTCACCTTGGTATTTGTTGCGGCGACGAACTTTGTCAATTACAAGGATGTCAGCGGAGATCAACACAAACGAGTCGAAAACTACTTGAGCGCGCTAAATGGGAAGTCTTACACCACGCTTAAAAATGCTTCGGTTGAAGACTACAAAAGATTTTTCAGTAGAACTACTCTCAAGCTTCCGAACACTGAAAATTCGTTTTTGCCCACGAACCAGCGCAAGGAAAAAATTCAGACCGAATCGGACCCAAGTCTTGCCGCCTTGGTTTACAACTTTGGACGCTACATTCTCATCTCTTCGTCTCGTCCTGGTTCTCAACCTGCCAACTTGCAGGGCATTTGGAACGACGACATGAACCCGATGTGGGATTCAAAGTACACCACCAACATCAATACCGAGATGAATTATTGGCCCGCAGATTCGGCCAATCTTGGCGAACTTGCTGATCCGCTGTTCAAGATGATCAAGGACCTTACGGATCAAGGCAGTCAAGTGGCAAAGGAGAATTATGGGGCTCGAGGGTGGGTTTTCCACCAAAATACGGACCTGTGGCGGGTAGCGGCCCCGATGGACGGGCCAAGTTGGGGAACGTTTACGGTTGGAGGAGCCTGGCTTTGCACCCATCTTTGGGAGCACTACGAATACACCAAGGACAAGAAATTCCTCGCGGCAAATCTCCCTCTGATCGAAGGTTCAGTTCAATTTTTCCTCGACTTCCTCGTCAAGCATCCTAATGGCAAGTGGCTGGTTACGAACCCATCTACTTCGCCAGAAAACTTTCCGAATGGTGGCGGCAATAAGCCCTATTTCGACGAAGTGACCGGGAGCCAAATGCCGGGAACGACGATCTGCGCTGGGTCATCAATCGACATGCAGATCCTTCATGATCTTTTTGGTTACTACTTAAAGGGGGCGGAAGAACTTGGATATCAATCTCCTTTGCTCGCGAAGGTCAAGGAAGCCAGAGCAAAGCTTGTTCCGCCTCAGATCGGCTCCGATGGGTCCCTGCAAGAGTGGTCGGATGATTGGAAGTCCCTTGAAAAGAACCATCGGCACTTCTCGCACCTTTACGGCTTGTACCCCGGGCGAGTGCTTTGGGATCAGCGAACCCCTGCTCTGATCCAAGCTTACAAGAAGGTCCTTGAGGAACGGGGTGACGGCGGGATGGGCTTCTCTATGGCCTGGAAAATGGCGCTTTGGGCACGGCTAGGTGATGGCAACCGCTCATATAAGATCTTCAAACAGTACTTGCAAGATCAAAATTGCTCACAGCTTTTTGCCAAGTGCGGCAAAGCAATGCAAGTTGACGGAACGATGGGCGCAACCGCTGCGATCACCGAGATGTTGATGCAATCGCACGACGGACATATTCAGTTGCTTCCCGCGCTTCCAGATGGTTGGAGAGATGGAGAGTTTAACGGAGTCTGTGCTCGGGGTGCATTCGAGCTTGATTTTGCGTGGAAGGACCGAAAAGTAACCAGAACAAAAGTTCTCTCGAAAGCTGGAGGACCGTGCATGATTAACGTTGGGCATCCGGTAAAAATTATGATTCAAGGCAAGGAAGTGAATCCCACAAGTGTTGCCAATGGAGTGATTGAATTCCAAACAACCAAGGGAAAAACTTATGACCTTCAACCGATCTAAATCGCTCATTCGTATCCTGCTTGGTTTGTCTCCTGCCACGAACGAGCGGGAGGTAAGCATTCTGAAAAAGGAGAGCCTGTGGGGCGCAGGTAACGATCGCTGCGAAGCTGAGTTACCTGTATGAAATGGTCAATTACGGAGCGAGCTCGAGCCCACTCCATCACTTCATTGTCCCAAAGGCATGTGAAGTATCGATAATGAGCGTCGCTGTCGTCATGATGGTAGTACCAATTGGTCGATGACTATTTGAATAGAGAGACTGGTTTCATGAATCCCAGGACAGTCTCAGCTTCTCATTCTTCTTCGCGTCAATGGCTGGCAAAAGCGTTTTGTGCTTGGAAGTTTGTCCTTGCATACCCAGGCCACGCAGTGGGTCGCCACACCATGCTTGCCAATTCCATGTCCGTGGCTTACCAAGAGAGTCAAGAAGATTTCTAGATGTGGGGTTTTGAAACCTCAACGCTACAAGTTGCGAATTCAGGCTTTCGACTTGAATTGTAATATCGCGATTCGCGAGAGGATCAAAAACCCACTCCCTCCGGTTCGACGTGAGGGAGGTGATAACCAGGAGTGATGTGGCTCGCCCTTTCTCAGTTCACTCCATGACTCGTTGAGTTCATTTGCGAATCGCTAAGTGCCCTAACCTGCAAAGCACGGTACACAACGCAAACGGCAACTAAGACTATGGTACAAATGACTAAAAGTGCGTTTCGGTTAAATCTGTCCATTGCAACTGAAAGCTTTTATGTTGTCACCTTGGCGTGGCACAGGTAACTCTCCGCTTCGCAGCGGTCGTTACCTGTGCCACACAATGCTTGTCAATTAAGTCCAGATCTTCAAATAACGCCTTGCTGTCGGAGGATTGGGTAGTGGCACGACTTGAACTTCTGTCCGCTGCCACATGGGCAAGCGTCATTTCGTCCAATTTTCTTCGCGTCGACTCCGCTTGGGAAAGGCAATGTGCCTGGCTCCAATTTCTTTCCGGCCAATTCAGGGCTTCCAGCTTCCAATTCCATCATCATTGGTACCGCTTCTTGCTCCGCTTGCTGAGTTTCAACTCGAACGTGAAAAATCATCTTCGACGCCGCTTCTCGAATGTTCTTCAGAGTTGTCTGGAACGTATCGTACGTTTCTCGCTTATAAGCAACGAGCGGATCAACCTGTCCATAACCTCGAAGGCCAATTCCTTCCTTGATATACTCAACTAGTTGAAGGTGCTCCATCCAACGGTCGTTTACGGCTCGTAACATCACGAATCGCTCGGCCTCGGGCATTGCTTCCCCGGCAATGGCAATTTTGTCGTCGTAAGCCTTGAGCGCCATTTCTTGCACGAACTGGATCGTCTCAGCTCCTGGCTGATGTTTCTCAAGATCAGCGACCGTTGCGTAGTCCACCAGTGGGAAGATTTCGTTTTGATCTTCAAACAAGACGCTGTAGTCGTAAACTCGATCGCCGTTCTCTTCGATCATCCACGCGTTATCGCAAATATCCGCGACAACTTCGGTGAGATAATTTCGAAGCTCGGTTCGAACGTCCTTGCCCAGCAAGACTTCTCGTCGCAAGCCATATATGTGCTCGCGTTGAGCGTTCAAAACGTCATCGTATTCCAGGATATTCTTTCTGGCTTCGAAGTAGTGATTTTCGATCCTCTCTTGTGTCTTTTGGATCATCTTGCTGAGGAAGCCAGCGTTAACTTCTTCCATCGGGGGCCAAGCCTTGAGCATTGGGTTCTCGGTCATGTTCGGATTGAAAATTTTCCAAAGGTGATCTTCGAGGGAAACAAAGTACTTGGATTCACCTGGGTCGCCCTGACGTCCGGCTCGACCACGGAGCTGATTGTCAATTCGGCGTGACTCATGACGCTCGGTACCGAGAATGAACAAACCGCCGCGAGCTTTGACCTCTTCGGCTTGGGTTCGGCGCTCCTGGTCGCTAAGCGGCAGTGGCGGGGCGGCGCGTTCGTGTCCACCTCTTCGGTAGCTCTTAAACGTATCGCCGTACTCGTCAAGTCCATCGTGAGCGACCTCAACTTGGCTGCGGGCCATCTTAACCAATTCATCTTCAACGCGACCGCCGAGCAGAATGTCGACACCTCGACCGGCCATATTGGTGGCAATTGTAACCGCGCCTTTTCGGCCCGCTTCTGCGATAATCACCGCTTCTTGTTCGTGGAACTTTGCGTTCAAAACGTTGTGCGGGATGCCGTGCATCAGCGCTTCCAGCAAGAATTCCCGGCCGCTCTCGTCGAGGCTCCACTCTTTCAGACACCAATCGGTCCACGCACTGTCGATGATCGAAGTCGGCAATCCAATTTTGCCCAACAGAGTCTGAACTTCGGGCATGTTCAAGGTCTCAAGATCGGTTTCGAAGAACCGTCTTGCGTCCTTTGCGTTATCGCCTTTCAGCTCTTTGGTTTGCTCAACCATCGACTGAAGTCGTCTTACGACAATGAGCTTTTGGAGCATGTCCGGCTCAATTCGCTTGGACACATTTTCCGTCATTTCGATCGATCGTGTTCCGACCAAAGCGGGTTGCTGCTTGCTGTAAAGGCGGATGATCTCCCAGGCAATCGCTCGGAATTTCGCTTCAAACGTCTTGTAGATGACGTCGCTCTGGTCGGTTCGACTGCTCGGACGGTGGGTTGGGACGCTGACAACGTCAAGGCCATAAATCTTTCGGAATTCGTCTTCTTCCGTCTTCGCCGTTCCCGTCATGCCGCCCAACTTCTCGTAGAGTCGGAAAAGGTTTTGGAACGTGATCGTTGCAACTGTTTGGCTTTCTCGCTGAACCGTTACGCCTTCTTTTGCTTCGAGGGCTTGGTGCAGACCATCGCTAAAGCGACGACCAAACATCATGCGTCCCGTATTCTCGTCGACGATGATGACCTCACCTGTTCGGACT
>JAYVXG010000404.1:0-5394 GCA_043785475.1 Armatimonadota bacterium | reverse complement strand
TTCGGCGAGGATTTGGAATCCATTGCAGACACCAATAACGGGGCGTCCTTCTTTGGCAAATCGGATGGCCTCTTTGATTATCGGAGACTGGGAGGCGATGGCGCCGCACCGCAGATAATCGCCGTAGGTGAATCCACCGGGTACAAAAACCGCGTCGAATCCGGTTAGGGATGGCTCATCGTGCCACACATACTCGGCGGCAATGCCGATATCCTCGCGAAGGGATTTGAGGGCGTCTTGATCGCAGTTTGAGCCAGGGAATTGAAGGACAGCGACTCTCATCCGATCACCTCAAACGAAAAGTCTTCGATGACCGGGTTTGCCAGAAGTTTTTGGCACATTTCCCGAATCCGTCCTTCTTCGACGGTGTCCACTTGGAGAGTGATGAGCTTGCCGATGCGTGCGTCCGATACCTCTCCGTAACCAAGATGCTTGAGTGAACCGGCAACCGTTCGTCCGGCAGAATCAAGAAGAGAAGGCTTGAGAGTCACGGATACGCGGACGGTAGGCATACTTCATTATGAAGTATTTGGGGACTTGAACGAAAGCAGGGTGGATTTCGAGGCTTGCCATAATTCTCAGCAATGTTCGCACAATGTGCCTTTTTCATTTCGAAACAGCTCTTCGAAGGGCGATACCAAACCTAAAAGGATCTGGACCATTCTTCAGGGCACCAATGGTCCAGATTCGATCCTTAACTTATCGGCCGCCAAGTGCCTTGATCGCCTTCGCCGATTTGTACTTCCTCGCCACCGCCAAAGGTGTCCGACCAGTCTTATCCTTTAGCCTCTTGTCGGCCTTTGCCTTTAGCAGCATTGGAATAACATCGTTGTAATTATATTCCGCAGCAATATGCAGAGCGGTCATGCCGCTCTCTTCGCACTTTAAGTTTGGATTTGCCCCTGCTTTAAGATAGATTTGGACCAATGGATGAAGATTCTTCATTAAAACTGCCTGAATTAATGGTGTGACATTCCCCTTGAACTTAGGATTAAAAACTGATTCGGTAACAAAGAATACATCGAGCTTGGCACCATATTTTATGAGGAGGCTTGCTGTTTTTACATTTGAAGCAGCACCTATTGGCGGTGTTCCTCCTAACTTTCGTCCTACGCCGTCAGGATAAAACCAGCGATGATTTGGGTCTGCTCCATACTGCAATAGTCTTTCAGTTATTTGACCGTAGCGGTCTCCGGTAGCAGCCAAATTTAGGGCCCTACCATTCGCCTCGTTAGGGCTGGCTCCAGCTTCTTTGTAGAGTCGAATTCCCGTCAAAATGTTGGCGTAGTAATTGTCCGCTCCGATGTAGCCACCATCCATCAAGCTCGCCATTGAGCCATCGCCCAGTCCCTTCTTCTCTGCCTTTATTTCAGCCAACAGCTCTTTGGCACGCTCCCACCGTCCAGCCAAAATGGCGTTTCCGAGCACTTTTGATGAGGGAAATCTCTGTTTGTCCTCTGCAGTGCTGCCTTGCTGCAAGAGGACAATTGTCAAAGACATTACAGTGATCATTTAATCAGGTCCTCCAACAACTGGTGTCGACCAAACCATCTCTCGGCTCAAAATCAAATTTGCTGGCGTACCCGCGCCGCCCGCAACTCCAATTGAAACTTCGATTGTCCCACTTCCATTTGGACCGACGCTAATATAGCTTTGATAGATTCCCGCAGGATAGGTATCTGTGAAGTTGTATCCGGCTTGGTCGGGAAAATCAGTATCGGGAATGGCAAACAGCCGGGTAGGAGTACTGCTGACTATTGGCGTCGGAACCAAAGTTCGCACCTTTTGAACGCCGTAGAATTTGCCCGGAATACCTCTTGCCCGTAGACCAACATAAACCCGCGCACTATTTAGAGGGCTAGAATTGTGGTACTGAGCAATATATTTCAAGTTTGCGCCGTAGGCACCCTTGTTGGGCCGCTCAATTGGAACTGTGCTGGGTGGTATGGGTTGCAATTGCTCGGCTAAAGAGTTTACGACAGAAAAGTAATATGCCTCAGGGCCATTATCATCACATATCTGCCATTCCTTAAACTTCGGTGGAGCTTGAACAAGCGTACAATCATAAACGCCCGGTATGTTCATTGTGATTCCGCTGTGCTTCCAATATCCTCTAGCGTGAGTTGCAAATTCTGGCGGGTTCTTGCCGGACCAATTGTTCTGATTATTTGCCAGCGGACTATCGTAAGTTCCAAAATTTCCGTCAAGTGATACGGCAGATCGAATTGTAAATACTTCGTTTACTTGGACGTCAAATTCGAGTACCGCCGCCACGATCCTAAATGAATTCTCATTTTGAGTGCCGGCTGGAATCGTTTTACTCCAAATTACTTGATCAGTGGCTAAGTTGTATGTCTGTGATGGCGTCTGAGGATCCAACGTTCCAAGCAGATGCGAATCTGCCAAGCAATTGCCAATCTCTACAAAGTCAGTATAGATAATGGATGAATTGGCGACCTGGGATTTCAAGTTTGTTACGCTTCCAGTAGTTTGTTGAGAACCGACGATGACTGCCCAGTTGGTGTCTTGGTTGAACCTGGATATGTGCCACAAGTACACCCTTACTTTTGAAGGTACGTCGAGCCCAGAGACTGTCGCCCGGCAAAGATTCTTTGGCCCAGCTCCAAACGTCCACGAACCTTGCATTCCAGGTCCAATCTGTTCCGGGGCGTTGCTCAAAAAGAGCGCAGGGCTATTTGCGTCAGGGGTTGCAGAATCCGGACTCGGGGCTCCCGCACCAACCGCGATAGCAAGTCTCCCTAAGTATTGTGTATCACAAGCCATAGAGACACGAACGAGAATTTCAATCGGAAAGTTCTGGCTTTTTAAAGTTTTTTAAGAATGTTCTTCCGGGAAGCGATAAATGCTTCGCTCTATTTGTTTAGGTATCAAAGTTCGACTTGCCAGCGGTCGCTGGAGCGGCGCATCACCATGTATCGATCATTTGCTTGTTCGAACCCGAGCTTGGCATAGACACCATGCGCGTCTTTGGTGGCTAAAGTCCAGTGTCCAACGGTTTTGACGCTGTCATGGTCTATGAGGGCTTGGCACATTGCCCGACCAATGCCTTGACCTTGGTAGTCATCGAGGACGTACACATCGCACAGGTAGGCAAACCGACCGTAATCGGTGATAAGCCGGGCGAAGCCAATCTGGAATCCCTTCTCGTCATAAGCTCCGATGCATAGGCTGTTGTCGATGCCCCTCTCGACGACGTCTCGGCGGATGCCAGGGGACCAATAGCTGTTGGAAAGGTATTCGTAAATTCTCTCGAACTGAAGGTCGTCTTTCTCGAAACTAAGCGTGAATCCGGACATGGTCAGAAAAGTTGATCCTCGGCTTCGTGGTCGAGAAGCCATCGCTTGCGCTCGATGCCGCCGCCGTATCCGGTAAGGTGTCCGTTTGCCCCGATGACTCGGTGGCAAGGAATAATGATTGAAATGGGATTACTTCCGTTGGCTGTTCCCACCGCCCTTGTCAATAATGGGTCACCGAGGCGTTTGGCGAGTTCGCCGTAACTGATGGTTTTGCCGAATGGAATATTCATGAGTTCGGCCCAAACCGAGAGTTGAAACTTGGTGCCGATAGGCGCGAGTTTCACGTTGAAATCTCGGCGAGCACCTGCAAAGTATTCGTTTAGCTCTTGGATGGCTTGGTGGATGAATGGGTTGGTCCCATCCACTCCGGCGGGCTGATCACCCTTTTGGATGTTCATGTAAAGCCCGGTTAGTCCGTCTTCGCTGGCGTACAGATGAAGAGACCCGACGGGGGACTCGATTTCGGAGTGAATAAACGTTTGAGTCGTCACGACAAATATTCCCGAGGATCGGCAAATTTGCCCTTTAGCGCCGTTGCGGCGGCGGTGATGGGTGAAACGAGGTGCGTTCGGGAGCCCGGTCCTTGGCGACCCTCGTACGGACGATTGGAGGTCGATGCGCTGCGTTGACCCGGACGAAGAATGTCGCCGTTCATGCCAAGACACATCGAGCAACCAGCTCGGTGCCATTCGAAACCGGCGTCCTTAAACAGCACATCGAGTCCTTCTTGCTCGGCAAGTTCCTTCACCGCTTCGCTTCCAGGTACTACCATTGCACGAACACCAGAATGTACATGTCTACCTTTGATAATCGAAGCTGCTTCTCGCAAATCCTCTATGCGGCCGTTGGTGCAACTGCCAATGAAAACGGTATTGACGTCTTGATCGACCATGCGATCCCCAACATTAAGCCCCATATATTTGAGGGCTCTTTCTTCAGAAGCATCCCGAGGCGAAGGAATCTCACCCGTCAAATCGATCGTCATTCCTGGGTTTGTCCCCCATGAAATCTGCGGCACCAAGTCGGCTGCCTCCAGCACTTCGTGTCGATCATAACCGTTTAAATCTTCGGTCTTGAGCAATCGAGACGATGCAACCATCGCGTCAAAATCTGGTCCCTTTGGCGCAAAGGGACGATCTTCGGCTTGGATGTAGTCAAAGGTTGTGTCGTCCGGTGCAATCATTCCGGCGCGGGCCCCCATCTCGATGCTCATATTACAGATTGTCATGCGACCGCTCATACCAAGCTTGTCGATAGCCGGACCGTAGTATTCGACGACATAACCCGTGCCGCCGCTTGCCCCCAGCTTGCGAATGATGGCAAGGATGACGTCCTTGGCAGTGACACCAAAACCCAACGAACCTTCGATTCGGATTCCGAGGGATTTTGGCTTGGCTGAGCTTCGCAGAGTCTGAGTCGCGAGAACGTGTTCGACTTCAGTGGTACCGATTCCGAATGCGAGCGCACCAAACGCCCCATGGGTGGAGGTGTGACTATCTCCGCAGACAATGGTCACTCCCGGAATGGTGATGCCGAGTTGGGGACCGATGATGTGGACAATGCCTTGTCGTTCGTGGCCGTATCCGTATAGGGGCACGCCAAATTCTTTGCAATTTCTCGTCAGGGCTGCAAGTTGTTTTCCGCTGAGAGACGACTCGTCTATAGCGCGACCGTCGGTTGGCACATTGTGGTCGGCGGTCGCAAACGTCAAGTCGGGTCGGCGAATCGGGCGTCCCTTCTCGCGAAGGCCATCGAAGGCTTGTGGGGACGTCACTTCGTGAATCAAATGTCGGTCAATATAGAGGAGCGTTCCTCCGCCGGGGAGGTCGGCGACTTTATGATTATCCCAAACCTTGTCGAAAAGCGTCTTTGCCATAGGGTTTATGGCTTCAGTTTACTTTCAAAAGCAGAGATCGGAGATTAAGGAAATTGAGTGCGTGCGCAGGATGATTAAGCAACGTTAGTGCGGCTATGCCTTTTCGATGGCTCGCTGCCGTTTGATAACGCTGCTGGTGATTCGACCTTTCATCGGCCGTCGCATTTGAATGTTCTCAAGGAATGGATCGAGGGGCTGAAC
>JAYVXG010000403.1:0-1569 GCA_043785475.1 Armatimonadota bacterium | reverse complement strand
ATTACAGCATTGATTATGCGGTTGGCGTGGTCTATGTCTCTCGATCTTATCGAGACGGAGACGGCCTTTCCGTTCAGTACCGATATGATTCTAAGCCAGTTGTGGATTCCGGTTCTGCGGTCGCAGGATTGCCAACTCTCAAGCTAAATCTTCTGCCCGGCGGTCTTACCATGCACTTTGGAATCGGGCAAACCGAGCGCAGTGAAGATGGAAAGATCATGCGGTCGAATTTATGGGGAACTCGAAATAATTTCTCCGGTTCGGGCATGGGGCTCTCTGGTGCCTACTTTACTGGTAGTCGGCTCCAAGAAAATGTTCAAGGAGGTCTCAATTACGACAGTCAAGCCAAGGCAGGTAAGGCTTCGACCGAGACGGGCAACTCTTCCTTCCTGGTACAGGCTTTCAACTATGCCCTCGGTGGCAAATCGAAGTTCACCGCCGATATCCAGGATATCAGTTCGAACTTCACAGGTTTTAACGCGGTTCGCGATTCCGGTTATAAGGATGATCAAGTTGCGGCATTTATCCGCGAAAAAGGCTTGAAGCGACAGGGCTTCGGTCTGACCGATTTCGGCCTCGGTGGCCTCAATTTTTCAGCAACCCAAAAGTCGGTGAGTGACGGCTCGAAGTCGATCAAAGCTTCGTCGTATGAAATGAACAACGGTGGGTTGTCATTCTCACATAGCTCAACTGAAATTCAACGTGGTTTCTCGCGGTTCAAGGACTTGGGAGTTGCCGATTGGCAGCAACAATCCCTGTCGCAGGCAATTCGGAAATCGTCAAATATCGCCGCACTCAAGTCCTCGTTTGGCGCGATGACCTTCAATTCTACGACTATCGAGGACCTCGAAAAATCGGCATCCATCCATCAAACTAAACTGGGATTTGATTCAGCAAAATTCGGATTTGAGTACACAACCCAAGATGTCGCCAAGAATTTCAACAGATTTGAAGCGGATAGAGCGTCCTTTGGTCTCGAAGCGGGGCTAAAGCGACGGAACTTCAGTTTAACAAAAGGCATCATTGGTAATGGCACGAACCTCTTGTTCGCTCAAAGCCGAGTCGGCGATGCAAGCGGAGGAATCGACAAGACTCAACTGGGAATCAAGGGCAAAACGTGGAGCCTCGATTCGTCGTCCATCGGAGTCGATGCGAAATTCAATCGATTTGGTTCGCTGAACCCAGCAGAAACCGATGCCAACATTAATTCGATTGCCCAAATGTATGGCGTGGCGGTGAATGTGGGTCAGGAGCGACCGTTGTTTGGCCATTCGGCTGGCATTAGTCGCCAGAACAAGACCCTAAACATGTCGCCGAGCAAAACCAGCACGCTAAGGTTTTCCAGCACTCAGTTGACCGGTGCCAATGGGCAAGGCATCAATAACACCCTTGAATACGCTGGAAAGGGACTGAAATTTAACATTCGGAAGATGGACCTTGGGGCCACATTCACCGAAGTCACCAGCTTGATGGGATTCGAACAGCGAATCCTCGGATCCGTTGTGGGCCTAAGTCGAACCGATATCGGGATGAACCTCAATATGGGCAAAAAAGGAGTTTTGGACGCAA
>JAYVXG010000402.1:0-1571 GCA_043785475.1 Armatimonadota bacterium | reverse complement strand
AAACTTGCGAAGAATGCGGAACCAAAGTGTCAGACAAGAGTATTGAATACATCAAGGATGACCGCATCGTGAATTGTGAGGAGTGCCATCGAATTTTGTACTGGACAGGGGGATTAGCATGAGACTGCCCCTCATACTGTTGGTACCTTTGGTTGGTTTGCTCGGATGTGCGAAGTTCCCTACCAACGTCACGGCGGATGCGACGCGAGTCATTTTCAAAATGACAGTTCGCGGTCAGATACGGAGCGACTACGTTTACGTCTTTCCGATCAGAGTATCAGTTGACCCGAACCCTGCGGGAGACGGGCCGATCCCTACGCTACAATTCCCAACGGCGAACGGCTTTGTTCAGGGAAATGTGGACTATTTCGTACTGTGGACGCCAGATACCCAGCAATATACGCTTTATAAATTCACGGACAGCACCTTGACCTTTTATAACGTGGTTGGAGTGCCGATCAACACGATTGACGTAACAACAGGCTCCCGAACATTGGGATTCGAGCTGTCGATGGAGCAACTCGCACCGGGTGCTGCCGCTCAACAGCAAGTCCTGCAAGTCAATTTCTTAACGATGAACAAGAAGCTTAACCAAAGCAACGGTTCAACGAGAATTATCGACTGCTTGGGCAATACTAACCTCCAGACTGACTTCAATGAACCGGTCAAAATTCCTTTGGCGACAACCGGACTGTACGACAATGCGCGGTTTAACTTTCTCGAGCCTCTCCAAATAGATTGCCCCGATCCTGACCTGGATATCGAAGACTGGTCGGTCGAGGTCCGTCGACAGTGAGGGTGCTCGTTCTGGGTGCCACTGGAATGCTTGGTAGCGATATTGTGAAAGTCCTTCGGGCTCGAAATCACAAGGTGACGGCGTTCGATTCCAAAGACCTCGACATTACAGATGAGCGTGCCGTCCAAGAAAGCCCGGCTTTAAGCAAAAAGAACCATGAATGGATCATCAACTGTGCGGCGTACACTGCCGTAGATAAGGCCGAAGAAGAACCTGAATTGGCTAGAGATGTCAACGAGGAAGGAGTGTTTAATTTGGCGGCACGACTAGCCCACGGTCCTCGATTTCTACACTTCTCGACCGACTTTGTCTTTGATGGCACCAAGGGAACTCCCTACAACGAGACGGATGAAATCAACCCACTCGGAGCTTACGGTCGGTCGAAGGCCGAAGGGGAAAGATATGCCGAAGCGATGACGGAAAACACTATCATCCTCCGAACGTCTTGGCTGTATGGTGCCAAGGGCAATAGCTTCCCTCGGACCATGATTCAAGCCCATGAGGCAGGAAAGCCTTTAAGGGTCGTGAACGATCAAGTCGGTTGTCCGACCTACACGGTTGATCTCGCAACTGCTTGTGCCGAGGCCATTGAAAAGCATCTCGCCGGTGGGATCTATCACGCCTGCGGCCAGGAAGCAATGAACTGGCATGACTTTGCCGAAGCTACGCTCCAGAGTTGGACGGGAAGTCTCGTAACAATCGAGGGAATTCCCACCAGTGAATACCCTACACCTGCCCAGCGGCCAGCGTACAGCGTCTTGGACACCACGAAACT
>JAYVXG010000401.1:0-5406 GCA_043785475.1 Armatimonadota bacterium | reverse complement strand
TGAGCTCAAACTCATGCAAAATGGTTTCCCAAATCGAATGATCAGTGGCTCTAGCCGCGTAAAGAGCGGCGGTCTCCATGTGCGCACGAACGAGTTCTAACTGCGCATTGTCGATGACGGTTCGGAAGAATGGCCATTCCTTGTACATCGTGCGAAGCGTTGCCTCTCCATCTTCCTTAAGTAATCCCGACAGCGCAGTTCCGACCCCGTACCAGCCGACCAGCAACGCCCTGCTTTGCACCCAGGCAAAGTTCCACGGGATCGCCCGCAAGCCTTCAACCCCTTCGGCGGCACCGCCAGGACGATAGACCGGTCGCGAGGCGATGGGCAGCAAACTAATGTGATCAATCGGTGTTGCCTGGGTGTAAAACTCCCAGAAGCCGGGAGTCTCGTAAACCAATTTGCGATAGGCTTCGCGCGAAACATCGGCCAATTTCTCCATCACTTCTTCGAATTCAGAATCAAAATCTCGCTCATTCGGCGATGCCGTCGCCAGCAAACACGCCGAAACAATCTGTTCTAAGTGACGATGGGCGATCGCCGGAAGTGAATACCGGAATGAAATAACTTCGCCCTGTTCGGTAAAGCGAATCGAGCCATTAAAAGCGCCTTTCGGTTGGCTCAAAATTGCTTGCGATGCCCGTCCGCCGCCGCGACCGACTGTACCGCCGCGCCCGTGGAAAAGCCGAATTGGAATGCCCGTCTCGGCTGAGACTGCCGCGATTTCGCGCATCGCCGACTGCAACGCCCAGTTCGCCGCGAGGTAACCGCCATCTTTGCTACTGTCGCTGTAGCCAAGCATGACCTCCTGGTAGCCGATACTGTCGACGTGCGCCCGATAAACCGGCAGATCGAATATCTGGCGAAGCAGTGGGCCGCAATGCTGAAGATCATCGACGGTTTCGAACAGCGGAACGATGTTGGGTTTGTTGGGCAGCACGCCTTCTTCTTTGAGGAAAAGCATGACCTCGAGCATGTCGCTGACAGAAGTGGACATGGAGGTGATGTAGGTGCGCATTGAGGGGTCATTCGCCATGAGGGCAACTGGCCCCAAAACCATGCCCAAAGACTCGTCAGTTGCAGTCCGAATCAGGGGTCGAGGGCTGGTGATCTCGCGCACCAAGAGCTCAATCCGTTCGGGCTCCTTCAACTCTGAGTAAGCAGTTGGCGCTGGGAGAATCCCCGCTTGAGCCAGCAATAACCCCATCGCTTTTTCGTGTAGTTTCGAGTGCTGGCGGATGTCGATGTTGGCGAGGTGATTGCCAAAGACCCGGATGCGACGCAAAGTGTCCTGCAAAGAGCTCCGCAAAGGAAGGTGGCTTCCCTCGGTCGATGCAATAGAGTGTTGAATCGCGGTAAGAGCTTCTTCGACGCCGGACAACGACGTTTGTTGGTCATCTAAATACCCAAACAGTCCAAGTAACAAAAGCACGTAAGGCTCCTGCGAATAGCGTTCCCGCTCGACGCCGGTCAAATACCGGTCAAAAAGAGCTATTTGCTCCCGCACTGCCGACACTTCGCCGACAAACTTGGTCGACTGTGTGAACTCCCATCGAAGCTTCTCGACTTCACCAGCGTGCCTTGGCACGACCATCCGCTGCATTGTCAAGGCCGCGTCCTGAGTTGCGGCGGCAGTCACGTTCGGATTTCCGTCGCGGTCGCCCCCGATCCATGAATGATATCGAATGATGTCGGGCACCACAATTCGCTCGCCCAGAACTTCTTCAAGCGCGTCTTCCATGTCCCGGTATAGCCACGGAATGATTTCGTAAATAGTTCGGTCGAAGAAGTATAGCGCGTTGCGAACTTCCTCCTCCACGGTCAGCCGCTGGGATCTCATCTCGTCGGTATGCCACAGCTCAATAATGACGTTTTCTAGTTCCAACGCAGTATCAGACCCCGCATCGAGAGGGGCATTTAGGTCGTTTGAGCCGGATTGTTGCGCCAACAAGTGCGAAACCTGGCGAAGTTTGTCGAGCACGACTTTCCGCTTGGCTTCGGTCGGGTGAGCGGTCAATGTTGGAGCAATCCAAAGGCGGTTTACCGCCGCAAGAAGGGCCTCGCGACCATGTTGCTCATAAACCTTGCGAACCGTATCCCGGATGGACTCTTTACGGTGCCCCTTTTCGAGCGTTCGGGCCCGATTGACTCGGACAATCTCTTTCTGCTCCGCCGAATTAATGAGCTGAAAGAGCATTGTAAACGCTTTTCCAAGCTCCCGCAAACCAGTCGCAGTTTCAAGCTCAGGACACACAAGGTCCACAATCGAACAAGACGAGTCATGCACAAGGCGACGTGCCGATTCGATTATCCATGGACCCTCTTGAGCAAGAAGAACCTTGCCGAGAACCTGATCCAAAAGCTGGATGTCAGCACTTAGCTCAGCAGAAAGGCCAAAGGATGAAGGATCAAGACCAAGAAAAGACGAGTTGTTCACTTTCTTGGCATCATCGAATCTGCGTTCGCAATATTGAAACTCACCACTGCCATGCTGGTCGCAACCTGTTTGAGGTACTCCGGCACGGCTTCCTCATAGCGATCATACTGGGTGTGCCAAATGTGAAGATACTGTTGCGTTCCGGCTTTACCCATAAATACCGACGGAATGCCTTTTGCCCAGAAGGACGCCTGGTCGCTGCCACCGCTGGCGTCGTAATTTGTGGTTGGATGAAAAGCCATGGGCATCTTTGGAAAAGCTTTTGTCATAAGGTCAAACGAAGGCTTAAAAAATGGCTCCCACGAAGCATATCCTGATGCTCCCGACTCATAATTCGATCCGCCGTCATCGACAATGCAAGCACTGACTTTTGGCAATTCGGCTGTATGCTGCTTCACGTATTCAGTGGAGCCGAGCAGGCCCTGCTCTTCACCAGAGAAGAGAATGAAGCGTATGGTTCGCTTCGGTCTGAGACCGCACTTCATCAGCAGTCTTGCCGCTTCGAGGGTTGAGCTTGAGCCGGTTCCGTTGTCGTTGGCGCCTTGTGATCCAGGTGAGTTCCACGAATCAAGGTGTCCACCAAGGGCGACGATCTCATCGGGAAACTCGGTGCCTTTCAGTTCGGCAACAACGTTATGCACCTCAATCGGGCCTTTGATCCAATGGTTGTCGATGTTGAATTCGGCAACAGTCTCCTTCCCAGATCTAACATTGTCCGACAGCATAGTCCAGTCGGCTTTGCGCACCGTCACTTGAACGTTGGTGGGGTGATTCTCAAAAGTTTTGTCTTTCCAGGTTCCGTGGGTGTGCAAAAGGTCGCTCTTTGAGCCAAACACCACGCCAAGGATGCCTGAACCTTCGATCGCTTTCATAAGGGCAGTGTCATCTTTAGGGATATTCGCGCCTCGCATAGAAACGGGAGCATCGGAAAGCACCCAGGTTCCCTTGAGAGAATTCTTCATTACCGTAAACTCTTCCATGGTCTTTGGTGCCATCACGACCTTGCCTTTCTTGGGGCCGTTCGTGCCTGGCATCCAGCAATTGGTCGAAAATTTCATTTCGACGTCACTCGGCGATACCATACGGGCTTCGTTGTTCGGGCCCCGTTGGAATCCGACGGGAACGTCGGCCCATTTTTCGAGGTGCGCATTCGTGTATCCGTACGACTTAAACTTGGCCAAAGCCCACTTTTCCGCTTTCTGCAGTTCGGGCGAGCCGGTCGGGCGAGCGCCGACGTTGTAGCAAAGATCCTTCAAGGTCATCATGACCCGGTTGTCGGCGATGCTGAGGTCAATAATTTTTTGTGCTGGGTCGGCAAAGTGGGTCGCCAAAAAAAGCGAAAGAACAATCATAGACTAACTATATCCGTTAGCCCATCACTCTTGCGAGGATGTAATTGGTCACGTACACAAGAACCATGCTAATAACGACCGTGTTCGTGGTCGCCTTTCCGACTCCCACCGCACCATTTTTGGTTCGCATCCCCTGTTGGCAAGCAACGAGGGCGATGATCAGACCGAACACTGGAGTCTTATAGACTCCGCCGAGAATGTCGGAAACCTGGGTGTATTGGGCGACAGAATTTAAGTAAGCCCCACTCGGCACTCCTTCTTGAGTTGCGACCAGCCACCCACCAAACGAGCCTGCCCAGACGCAGGCCAGACCGAGAATGGGCATCATCAAAATTGAAGCAAGAACGCGGGGGACGACAAGATAATTGGTTGGGTGGACACTGAGCATCTTGAGGGCGTCAATTTGCTCGGTAACCGCCATGGTTCCGATTTGGGCCGCCATCGCCGACCCGCACCGTGCCGAAACCATAATTCCCGCAAGTACCGGCCCAATTTCTCGCGTCATCGAAAGAGCGACGGTTGCGCCAACAAAAGTCGTGGCTCCATATTTAAGCAAAAACGTGCTGATGTAAAGGCTGAGAACCGCTCCGCTGAAGAAGCCGGTCAGCACAACTATCGGGATCGAATTCACTCCCACGAATGCCATCTGAGCCAGCGTCTCTTTGACCTCAAAACGGCTGGTGATCAGCCTCTTAAAGGCATCGATAAGTAGAATCGATATCTCGCCCACGAAAGTGAACAGGGCGTCAAACGGATGAATAATTTCTGCCAGAATCCCTTTTTCAGCTCGCGCCATAACTTAAGATTAGCAGGTTTTACGGAAGGTAGGGCTTCCAGCCCTACTTGAAAACTTTAGTTATGACTACCAGTCAAAGGTTACGGTTTCCCCCATCAGCTTCCACTTCCTTGGTGTTCTCGTCGCCATCCAGTCAAGCGGCTCCGCAATCGGCTGCTTGACTGCCGCCAACTCAAACGCTTGTCGCAAAGCCTTGTTTTGTTCGGCTCCAAGCGCTTCGGCCTGAGCCGAAACAAACAATGGGGTGCCGCTACGCGACACGAGGTCGAGCCATTGGCGATTATGTTCCCAGGCGATCTTCGTGGTCAAACCGACGCAGTCAGCATCGGCTTCATAGAACGCATCCTGTTGAACCGACCGAAACGCCAACGTATTCACCCCCATCTTTACGGTCGGAGCCCACTCTTGCCCGCTGGTGTCGTCCCCGATCCGTTGAATCTCGAATAACCCCGCACTCAGGTGGCTCACGGTGTTACAGCCGATTAGTAGCGAATTGCCAGCGGCATTGCGTATAGTGCGGTACAAATCCAAAAGTATCTCTGCCGTTGTCCGGGTCTGATCGGCGTAGGTCCGACCTTTGCTTCCCATCCCGTCCGTCATCTCAAAGCCCCACAGCGAGGTCACATCGAACGTGGTGTAGTCATGCTTGATGAGTTTATAGCCCCACTCATGTAATCGGTAGACACGGTCGCGAATATTTATCAGGACCTCAGGAACGCTCGGATCCATCGAATTATTCCCCATCAGCCATGAATCCGGTCGCTTCTCGGCAGCATGCAGGGGACGAATCCAGATTCCCGGCTGGCATCCCGCCTGCGATA
>JAYVXG010000400.1:0-5411 GCA_043785475.1 Armatimonadota bacterium | reverse complement strand
TTCTCGAACGTTATGGGCCATATCGATCAGCATCACTTTCACCAATCGCCCCTTGGCAACCGGGATTTCGTAGCGACCGTCTTCGCTTGGAACCATATTCACTTCTTCGCCGCTGCCAAACACCGCTACCGCTCGGGCAAGCTGCTCATTGGCTTTCACGAAATAGAATCCGTTTTGAGTAGTGATTTCGCCGGTTGGAGCCGTTCGATCAACATTGTAACTCAGGGTTTTCTCGAAGGTCGATCCATCTTGTCTCGTCCCGGTCAGGGTTACGGTGTAGTCACCTTCCGGTGCTTCGGCGGGAATGTCAAAGTTTCCTCCCCAATATCCTTTTGCGTCTCTTTTCAGTTCAAAAGTTCGTCCTCCGGGAAGGGTGGCTACAACCTTGACTGCTTCCGGCATCTGAACCCGGATCTCGGGATCGCCTCCGGAGGATCGGTTCCAGTTGAGGTCGCGGTCTTTCTGCCATTCTCGCTGTTTTCTCGCCTCGGCTTTTTGCTGTCGCTCGTATTCGGCCGCTTTGGCCTTGAACAATTTCAGTTGCTCTGTCGGAACCGCGAGTAAGGCGGTCTGAGTTGATGGAATTTGATATTTCATGCTGAATTTAAGCACGTCTTTCGAGTGGCGCCACGTAGTTTGGTTCAGTTTTTGGTGAGCCCACAGCTTAGCGGTGTCGGTGCCCTTCTCGTTGGCGTGAATGGTACCTTTAAGAATTTCCGTCCTACTCGGAAGATCGGAGATAACCGCAATTTTGCCAGCGCCATCGCGACGACCCATGAATAGCTTCACGGTTCCATTTTGGGCCCCGTTTTTAGGTCTGGCCCAGAACACGTTATTCAATCCCTGGATTTTAAATGGGTCTTCGGGGTGTTGGGTGCGGATCATTCCAACGACGTAGGTATGGCCGTCACTGTGCTTTTGCGCGTAATACTGCAGTGAAGTACCGTCTTTGGCCGGGTCAGCGACTACGGTTCGCTTTACACCATTGATTTCGACAATCTTTCGAACCTGAGGCTGAATCCGTTTCACGTTGCTGACATGAGGAGTAAGTTTGTCGCCAGAAATCAGGGAGACATCTGGCTCAGGAAGGAGCATGCCTTTCGGATCGGATTCGAGAAACCCGAGAGTCGTCAATTGGACTCGCAGATCGTAACCGACCGCGAGAGGAAAAATCTGAGCGTGGTAGCTGGATGGAGAGGTTTGGACCATGATGCCTGGATCTTCGTTTCGGCTCGTGATTGCCGTATAAATGAACCAAGCTTTTTGCTTGTCCATCAAAACTCCGGGCACAAATTCATTCTTGTACCAATAGGCGAACCCACTTAAGACACCAGGCGCAGGCAGGGAGAACCAAAAAGATGCTTCAGTGAGCTTTTTAGCGGGATTGTCGAAAGTGAAGACGCTCTCTTGCTTCACCATCGGCCCTTTGATAACCGAGTTGGTTTCGTATTTCTTGATATGAAACGCATCGTGGGTATCTCGGTCATAGACCCGATCGATGACTTGGGCATTAGCGAGAACGGCGAGGGAAGGGATAAGAATTCCGACGGTGATATGCTTCATTTCAACACGTTGTTTTGGTTAACCAAGCAACAATGCGGTCGGTTCCACATTTTTTCAACGAATGAATGAACCGTTTGGAACCTTCATAACACTAAACAATCATGGATCCCAAGAAACTGAATCACCTTCGCCAAATCGAGATCGCGAATCCGTGCCCTGAGAACTGGGACGAAATGGCTGGCGACGAGCAACGGCGCTTTTGTGCTGGCTGCGGATGTTTTGTCCATAACATCTCCGAAATGCCAGCCGAGGGCGCCGAGGCGTTATTGAGTCAATCGAATAAGGTTTGCACCCGAATAACGGTTGATGCGAAGAGAGGAATTCTGACTCGGGACGGATGGATTCCCAAGCTAATGCTCGCCGGTGCGATGGCGGCGACGGTTGCGGGCTGCGCTCCAACCTCGGTAGATATTTCGACGGGATCACCACCCACCCATACATCTGGGCAGCAAGGAGACCTTCTTGGCGAAGTCGTTCTACAAAAGCCAAAACCAACTCCTCAAGTATTTGTCGGCGATGTCGCAGTTCCAACTAAGCCAACCAAACAAACCAAGGGGACCGTTCTCTTACTCGGACGTCGGGCACCAATTACTAAAACCATGGGCAAGCCAATGGTGCCAAGACCACCGAAGCCTCCAACAAAGCCCGTGAAGAAGAAAACATCCAAGCGAAAGAC
Source organism: Armatimonadota bacterium (assembly GCA_043785475.1). GTDB lineage: Bacteria > Armatimonadota > Fimbriimonadia > Fimbriimonadales > Fimbriimonadaceae > Fimbriimonas. The sequence continues at coordinate 3,172 of JAYVXG010000400.1, read as the reverse complement.
GGTGTAGTTATGAAACCTAAGAACTCTGCTTAGTCAGGACTTGGTCTAATTCTGGTTGGCGTGATTAGGGGCGGTTAGGGCTTGATCGTTATCAGCCATGGCGACGGCGACGTCTCAGGCGGACCGATCATTTGGGTTATGTACTTTGGGAGGCAGTTTGGTCTTCGTTGTTTGCGGAGCAGTATCGAGTATAAAAGCCCTTTGAAGGAAGCACAATATCGAATGATGAAGAGAAACATTCTCATTGGTTGGTTCTGGATCATCGTTGGAAGTGTCCTCTTCGGTTCCACTTTGTTCGCTGGCATAACTTTTGAATGGCGAAGCATCTGGGCTCCATTTGACTGGATTCTCATGTTTGGCAGCGGAACGCTATTGGATATTTATGGGATTCTCCGCATACGAAATCTCGCGTGTCCGGTTAGCCACTATCGTGCTAGAATCTGGACTTGGATCGTCCCGCTAAATCAACGCCCGATTGGCTGCCGTACGTCTTGCCGATGGCGCTGTTCCTCGGCTTTACTTTCGCCGAAGGTCAGTCGCCGGCGAACTACGTATGGATTTACTTTGCCAAGGTAGCCGTGGTGCTTGGCGTGCTCATCTGGGCAAAGCCAACGCGGCGAGACATCAAGTTTGAACCAAAGCTGATCCCGCTCGGGGTCATTGCTGGCTTGGTGCTTTTCGCGGTTTGGGTGGGAATCGAAAAGGCAATCCACTATCCTCATCTCGGCGACCGAACCGCGTTCAACCCGAACGAGAAGATTGCGGATCCTGCTTTGATGACCGCGTTTATAGCGGTGAGGTTCTTTGGATTGGCCCTGCTGGTTCCATTCATGGAAGAGCTTTTTTGGCGGTCATTCGGACTGCGATACGCCTCTCAGACAAATTTCCTAGACCTCCCCATCGGCAAGTTCACGCTAACCGGAGCAGGATTGACGTGCGCAGTCTTTGCATTGGCGCACCCGGAATGGATAGCCGCCTTGATCTTTGCGGCCGCGATGACGGCTCTCGTCTGGAAGACCAAAAGCATCTTCGCCTGTGTCGTCGCTCATGCGGTGACGAACCTCGCCCTGGGAATATATGTCGTTACCCAAGGCGCTTGGACACTCTGGTAGCATTCCGTCTCTTTATTTGAAGGTTACATAGTTGAAGTATAAGTTTGAGCCAGCCAAATCCGTAGCCCAGGATCGAGGCAATGGCGAGTTTTGGATTGATCACGCGGTCATCGACTTGGACGACTGTGAATGGTTAGCTGAGGCAAGAATTCTCACCCTATGGAACGTTAAGTTTTCTCCAGAATTGTGGCCAAAACTGACGAAGCTCTGGTGGTTGGACTTACGGGGAGGAAGTGCAAACGATTTAGACCACGTTCGTTCCGCAACTCAGCTTCGTTATTTTCGGGTAAATCAAATTAGGGGGATGTCTGATCTCACTGTAATTCGAGATTTGACAAAACTAATTCGGCTAGACCTTTACGGGCTTCGACAAGTTCACCAACTTCCTGATCTTAAACTTCTCTTTGACCTAAAATACTTGCACTTGGGACAAATGGCGGGGTTGCACAATCTCGACGAAGTGTTTTCAATTCCCAATCTTAAGGAACTCTTCTTCGTGAACAAAGTACCATTAACTGAGCAGGACGCTCGCCGAATCGCGAGACATCCAACTCTTCAAACATTTGCTTGGTGGAATCCTGATGAAAGTGCGAAGATGAGTAAATTTTGCCACGAAACAATTAGCCTCCCTCGGCCGACTTGGAACGAACCTAATGTATGGTTTGCGAAGAATGGCCAAGTACCCGTTTTGTAAAATTAGTGTCCCGCCGCTTGCAGATTGGACGCGAACGAGTAGGAACCTGAGCCGACCTGGAAAACCTCGAATCCAGGTTCATTTCTCAAGAATTTCACGCCTTCGGCGAGTGATGCTTCGGTGAGCAATTCTCGAACGGGTTTAGCTCCCCCCGTCGGAATATAAACAGTCGCAATTGTGTTCGCCGGAACCACAATCGTCAAGGTCAATTCCATTCCTTTCCGGCTCCATGCGGATTCGATTCGGCCATGAACGCTGTCGTAGTGAGCTTTCACCCACGTCAAATCATTCGCAATCGACGGTTTGATCACAAACTTCTTAAATCCCGGTCCGGTGGGATCGGGGCGAATGCCGCCCAAGCCTTCATACAGCCAAAATCCGATACATCCCAATGTCGGATGATTGTACGAACCGTCTCCATTCCACGCTTCCCACAGCGACGTCGCTCCAGTGTTGATCATGTGTAGCCATCCCGGATACCCTTCCTGCGTCAGCATTTTGTAGGCGAGGTCGTCACGTCCGTTTTCGGCCAGGGCGTGGAACACGTACAGCGATCCTACCATTCCCGCACTAATGTGATTCTGGCGAGGACCACTGATGCTCTCAACCAACTGCTCGAGGACTTTGGCTTTTGCTTCGAGGGGCGCAAGGCCGAGCGCTAGCGGCAGTGCCTGCGCCGTTTGGCTATCTTTGGCGTAAAGCCCCGATTCCTTGTTGAGAAACTTTTCGTTGTAGACCGTTTTGATATGCTCTGCCAGGTCGGAATAGAGACGTGACTCGGTGGAGTGACCCAACAGTTGGGCGGATTGGCTGACGATCGTGGCCGCATAGTAATAGGCCGCCGTGGAGGTTTGCTCAACCGGAACTCGCCGTCCACCACCACCGGCACTATCATCAAGCCAGTCGCCGAGGCCCCAAGTGACAACGTTATGTTTGGCGGTTGAACTGAGGTAATCCACGTACCCCTTCATCGCTCCATACCCTTCACTCAGAACCCGCTTATCGCCGTAGTTTTGGTAAAGCTTCCAAGGGGCGAAAACAATGGCACCACCCCACCATGGGTCAGCCATTTCACCCGGCGATCCATCGGCACGAGTCCGTCCCCATCCGCTGGTCGGAACGATGTCGGTGACGTGCCCATTGGCATCCTGAGCGTCCATCATGTCGTTGAACCACTTGCGATAGAACTGAGGAGTATCGAGGTTGAAGAAGCCGGTCTCCATGTCGACGCAGCCGTCGTCCATCCACCCCATCTTTTCGCGTTGTGGGCAGTCGGTTGGAATGCTATGGAGGTTGTTGAGATAGGCGTGAACGATGAGGTCCTGCAGTTTGTTGAGGCGGTTATTGGAACACTCAAACGAACCCG
>JAYVXG010000399.1:0-5420 GCA_043785475.1 Armatimonadota bacterium | reverse complement strand
CTCCAACCCAAACACTCATGAGTCCAGAATTTGCGATGCCCGGAGTGGTTTGGGCCGCCAACGGCAAATACATGACTCTATCAAGACCGCCCGAGTTATCAAGAATTGGAATATAGCCTACGGTCGGAGAACTTGAAATTGTCTGAATGGCATTTCCGTTTCCGCCAAAGACAAAGGCATTTGAGCCAACAGAGTTTGATCGGACTACCTGGAGGGTTCGTAAGTTTGCTTGCCAAACTCGACCAATATAAGAACCGGCTACGTTGACGGTATCAACAACGTACGCAATACCCTCGTGAACGGTCGGAGCCTTAGGGAATTCATTTGCTGGCAATGAGGCGGCACCACCAAGACCCGGATTGAGCGCCGCAATTGGCGCCAAAGCTTCAGACGCAAAGCATTGTCGAGTTACAGGATCAAAAATTGGATAGACCAACAGTCGACCATCGCTCGTTGTTACGATCAATTGATCCGTTGGAACTCCAGCTGCAGGATTGGGGACTTCGACGCAAACTGCATTCGAAATTGGTTCTGCAGTCGGTGCCGTCGCAAAAATGAGGTCCTCCTCTTTGCCGAGATTAAAATCTTGGACGCCGTCATCGGCGTTGCCGTTTCTATCGACGTCGGACTTAGGATTTCCGTCATGACAAAAAACCTGATTGTCCGACACGGAGAAAGTCATTCCTTTGTATATGACGGGAGGACGAAAATTTTTCGACGTAGATGTCAAGGTAGACGATCCGAGCGAAGTCGAATATGGTGCGGCCCACGTTTGCAATAGCGGAGCACCAGTATCAATAAACGCACTGTAGTTCTTTCTCGATCCCGACCCTGATTGCGTAGACTGGACTGATAGCGATATGGCATTAATCACAAATTTCGCAACTGCGTTTGCGTTGAAATTTGCGGTCGAGTTTCCGCCTGTTTGACCGCTTGGGTCAGCCGCAAAGAATTCGCGGTTTGTGTTGTTGCCCACACGGTTAAGACCTTCACTGACACCTCGAGAAGTACACACCATGTACCCGTCGCCAATTTTTGCGTAGGCCGCCGTGGGTCCCGCGGGAAGTCCCGATAGGGTAATAAACTTGAGTCTTGAAAATTCGCCCCCGTTTCCAACTACGTTGTACATGAGCGGCTCAACCGAAGTTGCTCCTTCAGTAGAAAGGTCACTGGCGGTCATGTTGAGCAAGTTGATTGGCTCGGTCCCGTATTGAGGTCCGCTACTAAAAAGACCGACTTCGCTTGGAGTTAAAGTGTTGGGATATCTTAAAAGTGGACTTGTATAGTCAGCCGAGGCGTTTGACAAAGGGGTCCCTGGAACCAGGGTCCGGGTGGAAATTGGGCCGCCTTGGGTCTGGTCAAGCCAGCCGTAAGTGTAGTCAATCCAAAGAACTCCGCCCTTATCAACAAACCGTCGAAGTTTTTCGCGATCTGAAGGATTCACCGATAAATTTGGGGTCGTAATTTGGAGAATTGCGACATCAAGCTGACCAAAATCATTGTCGGTAAGATTGGCCACATTGAGCCACCAGTATCGAACGGATCGTTTGTTGACCGCGGTCTTAGCCACAGGAGTATTGGCGTACCGTGCCGCAAAAAAAGCAACTTCAGAAGGATCAAGCCAACCTGGCGCCAATGGATTATAAAAATTCCATCCGGCCGGTTTCACTTTCAAATTTGAATCCAAGTTAAACCAAACAAACGGAGCCGTCATGTTTCCGCTCAATCCGCCTGGCATGTGATCACCGCTCAAATGCAAATACGCGGCCCGAATATCAACCTTTCGGAACGCGTTTCCTTGCTGAGCAACCGCGCACGCGGCCATCACAGCAAGGCATATGATTGAAAGTAGTCTCTTCATTACTTAGATTCTCCAAAGAATGCGAGAGTTGGGCTTACCGGCAGCCTTGGCATCGGCGGCAATTGGTAAGTAACTCCGTTTAGTTGTGATGTTCGGATCATTGCGTTTGAATTCAACGGATTTGAAGCATCGGCTGGTGTATCAAAGCCAAAGGCTCCACCAACACGTCCAGTTGCCAACGCCGTATCGTACGTCATTGTGAGGTTCGAGGTGAATGGTCTTGCCGCAGGGTTAGCTTTCGTCCAAGCCGACACGTGGTTGACTGGGATGTAGCTTGTTGCCCCGGTTGCACCGTTGTATGCGCCTGGCTGCTTGATCGGCATCCATCCCCACTTCTTCATCCACTCGGACTGAGCGGAGATAGCGGGTGGCATATTCTCTGCAATCGAACCAACAACGTTGATCTTCACGTCGATCGGCTCGCCGTAGAATGGTGATCCAGGCGTGGTGCCAAAGTTATCCAATCGGTCCTGAGAAGCGTGATCGTGAGCCTGAACAAGAGTTTCTCCTAATATCACCAACTTTGCAACTCGTGTCTCGAACGTATCGCGCCGATCGTTGACATTCATATTGAACCAGTCACCAGGGATGACGAAGAAGGAGCCTTCTTCGGCAAATATGGAAGCCTCGATTCGAATGTCCATAGGAACTGCGGCTGCCCTTGCGAGCTGGTAGTTACCACTTGCCTGAGTACCAAATTGGGTCAGGAACAATTCAAGTCCGTTCGTTCCCTGCATCATCATCTCGTAGCTGTTGGTGTTAAACGTGCTGGTGAACCGGTTATTCGGAATACTCAGAGTTGAGGCGGTCGGAACGACCAACGGGAATTTCACGGTTTCGAACTTGGGCGACTGTTGAAAAGCCTCAGTACCAAGACCGTAAATCTTGTCGAAAAATGGCGCCGGCGCCGGATTGTTGATCGAAGCCCAGATGAACTTGGCCGAATTCGTCATCGAATTCAGAACCTCAAACTCGTAGTCTTCGTTTCCTCCGAGAACCTGTCCACCCCGATTGACCTTCATTCCGTAGAATGCGTTGGTTGGTCCAGGATTGGTATATTCCAATGCTTCTGTCATCAGGAGTCCCGTATTAACAAACACGTTCGTTCCGTTCGGATTATTAGGAGCTGCTGGATTAAATTCCTTATACGTCAAATTTTCTGGCACTCGACCACCGATTGCCATCGTGTTCGCCAAATCCGCTGGATCATACGGACTGAGGGGGAAATCAACCTGCAAAGTAGTCGAACCGTTTGCTCCGTTCAACGTATCTGGGCTGTAACCGCCGACACCGGCGCCGCCTTGCGTAACCTGTGCGTTCTGCTCGGTTTGCGGCCCAAAGAACATTGTTGGGTTCAACGTGACGTAGTCTTTCGCCATAAACATGATTGACGACTTGCTTGGACGGTTGAGACGGTTGTTCGAAACGGCTCCCGGATAGGCAGCAGTTACATCGTTCGATTCCACTCCCTTGAGGACGCTTCCTTCAATGTAGATCGTCTTGTTCGACACGACCGTCATCTGGACGTCGGTGGGGATCACGCCTCGAAGTCGGACGTTGCCCTCAAAGTAAAGAACACCGTTGAATACTGGTCCCTTGTTGTAGTCAGCCGCCGTTAGCGCATTGTTAATCGATGCCGACAATCCGTTTGTCAAAGTATTGATCACTCGGATTTGATTGTCCGTTCCGTAACCAAGTCGATACCGAATGGTTGATAGTCCGCTGTCGGTACCATCGGCTCGCTTCCATGTTCGCTCGGTTGGGAGCTGATTTGGGTTTGCATTTCGTTGAATGACAAATCCGTCCTTCGTAAGAAGCAGATACGCCCCAACCGGAATATAAAATGGGCCGTGCCATCCGGTTCTGAACGTGGTGTCTCCACCAGAATCTCCGAATGATCCGAGCCAATCTTGAACGAGAGAAGCGTTCGCTCCGCTCCTTCGACGACCAGTTTCATCGTCGGGCACTTGAAAGTCGGACGAGTTATTGATGAAGGGGCCTTCGCCGTGACCATAAAGGCCGGAATTCCCGCCCGCACCCAGGTGTCCAGATTCTTTGGTTGCGGCTATATAACGGTTGGTATTGGCACTTTCTGTGCTGTCTGCGCTCGAAAGAATCGAAGGAGAAACGATAATTCCGACTCCTCGGACGTCATTGTTGCCATCGGCTCCCGACGCACCATCGCGGAAAACGCCTCCGAACGTAGAGAATGCTGGGTTCAAACTGTCGAGCACCATGTTTGTTGGTGCCGAGACATTCCAGGTTGAAGTGGCTCGGTTCCACTGTGACTTCGTAATCGTCAACGAAGAACCAGGCATTTGCTGGAAACTACCAGAAGCAAGAATTGCATCGTTATAAGATTGGTTCAGATTGGCAGTTACCGATCCATAGAACCTAACGTCTCCGTTCACCCGCCAAGAGCCACCACTTGGGAACGATCCAGCGAAAGCACCAGCCCCCGTGGGTGAAAAATTATAAGTTGGGAGGAGGTCTCCCAGTTGAGTTGGAACCGTAACTGGCGTCCCTTCAACGCCAGAAGCCTCTCGGTATTTAACGATGTCCGGAGAAAGTCCAATTTCGATTGGTCTTGTACTCTTATACTTGTTGAAATCGACTCGAGCGTAGTCGATCAGCCCAATCTGAGCCAATGCGATCAGCTTTCGGCTAGAAATCTCTTTGGCATCAAAGGACTTCATCTTTGCCTGCTCGGTGTCAAACGTTGCTTGACTTGAATAATTTTGGAACTGAACCGAGCTTCGTGCACTATTGAGAGTCGGGTCGCTGGAATTAACTTCCCCTTGGCGACCAACTGATTCGATCACGAGAAAGTTTCGAGCAAGACCCGGATCTCGGAAATATCCGACGCCAGTTGAAGTAAAGATGCTTGGATCGCCAGGGCCGTATCGAACTCGCACCAATGCTCTTCCGCCTCGGTACGCAATTCGGAAAAATGGGCCAAGTCCGTCTGGTCCACCTTCGTCAGATCTGTTAGATCCAGGAAAATTCAGGGCCGCGCCGCCGCTCCTTGCGGGTGGTCGCAAATAATGCGTATCTGGGTCTCGGGTTACATTAGGAGAAACTTGCACCAATGTGGTAGGAATTCCTCTCCAGTCCGCGCCCAAGGTGGAATTTACCAATTGCGCATGCGCAAATCGAATGCCAGATTCCGCGAAGTCGCTATTTACCCCCCGGCTCTTTGCAACGGATGACCCTCGAATATTTCTACTCAAGATCGACGCAAAAGCTGCGCCAAGGATCAAGAGAACAAACAAGACAAGGAGCGCTATGACCAGCGTCTGACCATGCTGAAATCGACGACTAAAGTTTCTCTGTATCATCACTGATTACCTAATAAAGTTGCGTACATTGGCGGTTGCTTTCATCGTAACCGTCTGCGGGTAAGGGATGTCGGCTTGGGGATAGTTTCGAATGGTCATGATTACTTGCATGAGTTGTCGAGTGTCGTACTCGGCCCGCACCACATCATCTGGAGAGGTGAACTGGAATTTGTACGCTACACGTATTCGACCAGGAACATCGTTGATAGTTCCCGATAATC
>JAYVXG010000398.1:0-1578 GCA_043785475.1 Armatimonadota bacterium | reverse complement strand
TTCGGTCGATAAAGTGTGCGATTTCGTGATAGTATCCGCCGAGATCGCTGATGTTGCCACCACCGGTGGCTTCCATCTTAGGGAATTCGGGCATGTATGGTTCCTTATCTTTTTCGTAAACCGTCATTGGGCAATCGTCCATGATCACCGCTCCCTGCTCGAAAACCGCACGAAAGGCCATCTTGAACGGAGTTCCCGGAGGCATGTTCCAGCCGCCTTCAAGGTGGCAGATTGCCTTGTTGTAGACGAAGGTCGAGAAAATATGGCTGACCCCTTTTGCATCGATCGAACCCGCACTGAAAATCTCCTTTGGTTGACCAAGCAAGAACAATGCGAAGTCTGTGTCGTGGATGTGCATATCGAGGGCCCCGCCGCCCGCTTTCGACTCATCCGCGAGCCAATTGTTGCTTCCCCAATGAGGAAATTCCCCGTATCGGGTTAAGTTAATGGAGAGGATTTCACCCAAATGGCCTGTGACCGCAATTTGCTTCAAAAGCGCATACTCCGGCCAGAATCTAATGCAGTGAGCGATCATCAGCCGAACGCCTGCATTCTCGCACGCTTGTTTCATGGTGACGGCATCTTCCATGTTCAATGCCATAGGCTTTTCACACAAAATATGTTTCTTCATTGCCGCGGCTTTGAGTGTGAACTCGCAGTGGCGATAGGTTGGCAAGCAGATGTCGATGACATCGACTTCGTTGGCGAGCGATTCAAAATCGCTAAAAAAGGCGCATCCATGCTTGTCCGCAAATGGCTGTCCCCGTTCTGACGAGGAGTCAAATACTCCCACCAATTCGGCATTCTTTAGCTGCCCGTACACTGTCGCATGCATCTGGCCCATAAAGCCACAACCAACCAATCCAACTCGGACCATGGCGGATAGGATAGCTTGAAATGGACTCCAAAATAAAGGCTTTTGTTACTTGTGGCAGAATGACGCGAAAATCAGATAACGTATCGGAACCAGATGAGCATTGAAAAAGCCGAAAAGCACTTAAAGAATGTCGAACCAAAGTTCGCCGCACTCATCAAAAAATATGGCCCCTGTGTATTAGTCGATGAAGAACGAGAATCAAATATTTACCAAGCCCTCATGCGAGCGATTTTGTTCCAGCAACTGTCAGGCAAGGCGGCATCGACCATTCAGGGAAGGCTCTATGCACTCTTTCCCGACCACGAATGCCCCCCTGCTGATCTGCTCGTTAATCTGACAACTGAAGAATTTCGTGCCGTTGGAGTATCCCGGCAAAAGGCGGGATATCTCTTGGACTTGGCCTCGAAAGCCCACACAATTCCAACCCCCCAAGAACTCCACCAATTCACCGACGAGGAAATCATCGACCGACTCATTCCTATCAAAGGAGTTGGTCGGTGGACAGTCGAAATGCTCTTGATGTTTACGTTTGGACGTATGGATGTCCTCCCGATTGATGACATGGGTGTCCAAGAAGGCTTCAAACGTCTCTTTGACCTCGACCACCGCCCCAAAAAGAAAGAAATGGAAGCCCTCGCCGAATTCTGGAGACCCTACCGGTCAGTCGGTAGTTGGTACATGTGGCGCCTCGGCGAGGAAAA
>JAYVXG010000397.1:0-5426 GCA_043785475.1 Armatimonadota bacterium | reverse complement strand
AAAGCTAAAGTCAAAAACGACCGGTCCAGTCACGGGCCAAATGATACGGCAAGTTAGCTTGGTCACCTTCCAAGGAGCACCAGCACTCAAATTCACAGATTCGCTAAGCTACAAAATCAACGGTGGGCTCAACAAGGTTGAAATTCTGGAGACCTATGGCCATCAAGAAATTGATGGGTCGGTAACCATGCTTGGCCGGCGCGATAATAACTCCGATTGCGGTGTAGTCTCAAAGACTTGGTTGCCAGCCAACTTCGCGGCGGGGACAAACGTAGGAGGGGAAGCGAATTTCACTGGATTAGGAACCTATAACGACTTGTCGGGACCTCATAACTTTAATGATTTCTACGACACGTCTACAGCGTTCACCTCCACAAATTCAGGGTCCGTCGTGTCCACGACTGCCTCGCCGTTCACCTCGTGGAGAACGGTGTACTCAGACGCCTATGTTCATAACTGGGACGTGTTCAATCGATTCTTAAACACCAATGAGTTCATTGGTCAAAACTATCGAATGAAGACGGTCGAAGAAGTGAGTGCAATTGACGACTGGTGTCCCCTCTGGGGTGCCCCAATTCAGCGAGCCTATCAATCGACTCGAACTGACTGGCTAGTTGATACCATCGACAACCAGGCTGGCGTCGTCAAAATCACCTATCACCTTGAGAAGCGGTCCTTGGATCTGAAAATGGTTCTTACAAGCCACTCACTTCAGTAGAGTTTCGCTCGCTTCTTTCGACAGCTCTTGGGTTTTCCCAAGGGCTCTTTTTCTATTTCGGTCGCCATATATGCGTGGTTTTCGGTCCGGAGCACTATTCCTGAAATCGGGAGAAGTGGCAAAGAAATTGAGGCTACAGCAACTTCGGCTGCGACACCCATCGGAAGTCGTGATTTCACAAAGGGCCGTTCAAAAATCTGTGAGAAGAGCCAGCTGACGCAGATAATGGCAGGCAACGCCACAACCAAAAGGTACAGCATTGTCAATTCTGATCCCAAGAATAGTGCCGGCTTGTTCACATAAAATATCTGAAGAAGCGGATGATGGAGTAGGTACAAGCTGTAGCTAAAAATCCCGATCCTCACCATCCATTTCATCGAGAAAAATCGCTCGATCCAAGATCCTGGTGCGACGGTCGCAGCGTATAGAAACGTTGCGGTCGAGAGACCAAACGCGATGTCGGACGAAATCAAAATTGGCGTATCCGCTGCGGTTTTCCCCTGGTTCAAATTGTAAGTAACAATGCCAATTGTTGTCAAAGCACCCGCCACACTCAGCACAATTCCGGTCTTCGCCTTTGGGCCAATTTTGAGGCTCGGGCGGTAAGAAAAGTGGGCCGCCATCATGCCAAACACAAAGAGAATCGCAAACCAACTGTATGTCTTTCCCGCACCAGGAACTAGGTTCACGAGCATGATGGTGGGGATGGTAACCGTGATTAAGAGCAACAATGGACTTCCCTTTTGCATTAGCAAAATGAGGAACGGAAACAAAAGATAAAGCTGGGCCTCGATTCCAATGCTCCAGAGAACGCCATTGATCTTATACATCCAATCGGGCGACCAGTTATGAATCATGAAGATATGCGCGTAGAGGCTTTCCGATGTAATTGGAACATAGTTTCGAAACGGAAGGTTCGAGCCATTCGGGATGGTTACGTATTGGCACACGATGAACGACAAAACCAAGCATGCATAATACGCGGGCAAAATTCGCAGTGCTCGTCGCTTAAAAAACTTGCCCAGCCCGTAAACCCTTCCGTCACCCCGTTGAAACAGCCCATATTGCAAGCTGTAACCGCTCAACACAATGAACGCGGCAACTGCCAAATGACCGTGCCAAAAGGGCGACATTAGAGCCTTCAGGAGCGGAGTCGCGATACTTTTTCCTGTTTCGAGAAACTTTGCATCCACCATCGAACAAAAATGTCCAATTACGACATAAAGTGCTGCAAGTGCCCTCATGCCCTCGATAAACTCGAGCTTCGTACTTACTTCAGAAAATTTTCGCTTGCGTTTTCCGCCCTTCATGGGTAACCCTTTTCGCGGGGATACGTCAGAAGAAGTAGAAATGGTTTTGTCGCGGTCTTTCATTTGCTTCCTCCTTCTCAGTGTTTGTACTGCGGTGGCAACTTCTCAGTTTCCCTCAACCTCGCAATTAGTGAGGTGGAGAACCGTTGCTTCTGGTAGTTCTAGCACAGAAACACGGCAAAAATTACAGCTTGCCAGTCAGCAAAATGAATTAGATAGCGTTTGGCAAAGAGTATTGTTGCAAAATCGGAGCCAACCAATCGTCGATTTCTCAAAAGATCGCTGCGTAATCGTTTTTCTTGGGACCAAAAATACCGGTGGTTACAGCGCGCAATGTAGCCAAGTCGTGGGGGGTGGTGGCTCAACGGCAACTATTTTTGTGAATGAGGTGTACCCAGGACCTCGACAGCAGACAACTCAATCCCAGACTTCACCTTGGGTCATGATCGCGATTGACCGAACTTACTTGGACCTCGACGCAAAATTTCAACGAGTCGAAGATAATTCGCTTCCATCGTATCAAATCAACCCGCTCACCACCATTACTCCACTCCCTTGGGATCCGTGCGGTTATGGCTACGGCGGATCTTGGTCAGATCCATGCGGATTCGGCTTCGACAATCCAAATGACTTTCAATCGTGGTGCGACCAAAATCGATTTGACGCACGATATCAAACCGGTCAGATCGATTTCCGACAGAATCGACTGGTTCTTATTAGCGGTGGAGATTACGGCCTTGGGTACGGATTGCAAATTGGAGACATCTTTCTTCAGGGCAATGAAACCATCGTTGAGGTTCGGCGAAACGGACAGACCGTCGCTTCAAACCAACGAAGTTATTTGCTCCTATCAATGGGACGCCAAACCAAAAAGTACAGTGTTGAGTACCTCGTCAGCGGGAACGACTGTTTTCTCGATCAAGGACGAATCCTGCCTGTTCAACGCTCTGGAGCTTGGATTTTCCAGAACGAAAAGGAATGGGAAAAGGTCGAAATTGGGGACGGCACGAGAACTCCTCGATCAATCTCCGGCTTTGACTATGCCAAGTCAAACTTGGGCATTGTGTACCTCGGTGAAATTCAGCCGAGCATCTCGTACAAGATCGACAGAGTCGCATACCGCGGCCAGGCCGCAATTGTATACTTAAGGAAATCGGTCTCAACGGGCCTGATTAACAGGAACGCTCCGTATTTTGTTTTTAAGTTCGACAAGAAGATTCGGAACGTGAAAGTCGTCGAAATGTAGTTTCGGTCGAGATCTATTCTCCGCCGGATAGCGCACACGACAGATGTTTGTTCCGTTAAGCAGCCTCTGAAAGTTTCTGACCAGAAATGTCTTCGATAACTAACAGGAGTTCTTTTAAGTTGACTGGTTTCGTCAAGTAATGCTCGATTTTAAGATTGGCGAACCTTCTTTTGGTCCCGGATGTCGCGTCGGCAGTGAGCACGATAATAGGAATCTTCGCGAAATTGGGGTTTGATCTCAAAATCGTAGCAATTTCGTGCCCCTCGATATCCGGAAGGTTATTGTCAAGGATGATGATGTCCGGTTTCACTTGCTCAATGAGGTCTATCCCTTCGTGTCCACAACTGGCAACCGACAGTTGGATATGTTCGAGATTCGAAAGCGCGCACTCTATTACCCTTGAATTCAATTCGTTGTCCTCTATCAAGACAATGCAAGTATTTCCGTCAGAAGATGAGTTGAGACCTGATGTCGCGGAATGGTTCGCTGCCTGCGATCTCGCTTTCGCTGGATTTGATTCCGCTATCTCAATGAGAAACCTTGAACCGGAACCAGAATACGATAAATCGAAAGAGAGGGACCCGCCCATCGCATCCATGATGCATCTAGAGTGCGAGAGCCCAAGGCCAGTTCCTTCCTCTTGGGTGTGTTCAGCACCCAATCTATCAAAGGGCGTGAAAAGCCGACAAACTTTGTCCTCTGAAATTCCGATCCCTGTATCCGTTACCGCAATGATGAGCCTTTCTTGGTCGCTCCTTTCGAGTTCGATTTCGATGCTGCCTTTTGGAACGTTGTACTTCACTGCATTCGAAAATACGTTGATCAGTACTTGGGAGAGTTTTTGAAGATCAGCCTGGGCCAAAACGCCTTCAAGAGAACTTGAATCGATATTGAAGGAGATTTCCTTTTTGGTGGCAATAGGCTGCACCATCTGCAAAGTGTCGAGGATCAAAGGAAGCAATTCAACGGGCTCAGTAGAAATCGACAGGATTCCCGACTCGATTTTTGAGATGTTGAGAACATCGTTAATAAGATTCAGCAAATGCCGTCCCCCTTTCATGATCTGCTCGACCCACTCTTCTTGCAGTTTGGTCAACTCTTGCATTTCGAGCAGTTGACTAAAGCCCAAAATTGCATTCATTGGAGTCCGGAGCTCGTGGCTCATTCGAGACAAATACTCGCTCTTTGCCTGGTTAGCCCGCTCCGCCCTGTCCTTAGCATTTCTTGCCTGCTCAATTTGGTTGAGAACGGTTATGTCTTGTACAAAGCAGCGAGTGTGGACGAGTTCTCCGTTTTCCCAATGGCCATTCGCGTTAAGCCGGATAATTCTTTCGGAGTCCACTGAAGAGCTCAATTTAAGGTCAAGGTTCTCTACTTTGCTTCCCGATCGGATGATTGCTAAAGACTCCCTAATGGAAGCCGGGTGTTCAAAAAAGTCTTCAAAGAGCTGGCCAACATACCGGTCAGACGAGGCACCAAAAATTTCGAGACAGACGTTATTGGCTTCGAGAATACTGCCTTCCGGTGATAGCCGATTGAGGCAAAAAGGTGCGTTGTCAAAAAACTCGCTGAGCTGATTCTGACTTTGCTCAAGATTGATGTTGACGTTTTTCAGGTCCAGATCGCGAAGATGAATCTCAGAAATCATCTGGTTAAATCCGGTTATCAGAGTTCCCATCTCATTCAATTCTTTGTGGTTGATCTCTACCAAGTAATCTCCGTTGTCCGTCACCCGCTCGATAACTTTTGAAAGGTTACGAATCGGTCCTGAAACAACTTTTTGAAGAAGTGAGGCAACTGATATAGCAATCGCAAGAGCAATGAGGGTCACAAATATCCCGATGAATACGTATCGATCGCTTCTTTCTGATAGCTCCTTGAGATTCGATATGACGACTAGGCTTCCGACCTTTTCACCACCTGCGACAACAAAATGCGAGGAATACAGCCGTTGACCACGAATTTCGGAATCTTCAACTAATGGCGCTTTCTGAATGATTGGATTCTTCACGCCCTTTTTTTCGTAGTGCGCAAGTATGTGCCCCTTGCTATCTGTTTGACGACAATAGATGGTGTACACATTCTGCCAGGACATGGTGTACAAGTTGGAATGCCTTTTTCCGAGGTGAGTTTGTTGTCTAGTCGTCGTTCA
>JAYVXG010000396.1:0-5429 GCA_043785475.1 Armatimonadota bacterium | reverse complement strand
CGAACAGGCTTAGTGCGAGGACGATAAAGATGATCGCCAGGACAAGATTCACCCAAGCGTTATTTGCTAAGCGGGTCAGCCCTGTAGCCCCAGAAATGGCAGAAACAGCGAGACCTAGAATGGTGAAGGTTCCAATAATGCCAGCGCAGTAAAGGAGGGCTCCAGTCAGCGGAGACTCTCCTTCCTTCTTCTTCTTGCTAAAAAAGCTGACCGTGATCGGAATCATAGGGAAGACGCAAGGAGTCAAGAGGGCCGTGAATCCCGCGCCTACGGCAAGGAGAATAAAGTAGAAAAGTCCCTTCTTCTTTGCGTCTTCCAGCCTTTTGGTTTCTCCATTGTCAGACTTTGCCGCGCTAACTACCTTTTGTACGTCTGGCTTTGTGATTTCGGTAACCACCTTCGCCGTTTTGAGGTCAAGATCGACGGGTTGGGGCGGAATACAGACGCCATTTTTACAGACCTGATAGGTGACCTTTAGCTTGCCATCAACCCCTTTTGCGCCGAACTCCACCGGAACCCAAAACGTGGCTTTATCCTTGAAGAGATTAATATCCTTTTTGAAACCTTTGTCGAACTCCGTGAAGAGCGGCTGCTCGACTATCGTGTCGACAAATTTGATGTCCTCTGCTGAAAAAGTCGTGGGAAAGGGACCTTCCTTGACGGGCACGACCGAATACAGGTGCCATCCTGGTTGGATGGCCGCCTGTACCACAACTACGGCTTTGCTGCCCGCAGTGAGCGATCCCTCGATCTGCAATACCGACCAGGTCACCTCGCCTTTCGCCCACGATAGGGCAGACATCATAACCAGCAAGACAAGAGTCAGGATTTTTCGCATCGCCATTTAATAAGTACCTATACGGCAAAAGGGTTCCAAAGAACGGCGTTAAAGGGTTCCTCGAACCTCTTGTTCTCGCTCGATAGACTCGAATAAAGCCTTGAAGTTGCCTTTTCCAAAGCTCGTTGCGCCCTTCCTGTTGATGATTTCGTAAAACAAGGTCGGTCGGTCGGTGATTGGCTTGGTAAAGATTTGGAGGAGATATCCTTCGTCGTCTCGGTCGACCAAAATGCCCAGTTCGGACAGGACTTCGATGTCCTCGTCGATTTCGCCGACTCGGTCGGTGAGCATTTCGTAATAGGTCTTCGGAACGCGCAGGAACTCCATTCCTTTCGCTTTTAGTTTCTTAACGGTGTCGACAATATCGTCGGTTCGGAGGGCGACGTGCTGAACACCAGGACCGCCAAAAAATTCGAGATACTCGTCGATCTGGCTCTTTTTTTTGCCTGGAGCAGGCTCGTTGATCGGGAACTTGACTCGACCGTTGCCCGATGCCATGACTTTCGACATCAGCGAAGTGTAGTCGGTCGAAATGTCGTTGTCATCAAAGCTGATGATGTTTTTGAAGCCCATGATGTCTTCGTACCATTTCACCCACACATTCATCTGGCCCAACTCGACGTTGCCGACGCAGTGGTCGATCTCTTGGATTCCGATGCCTTCGCCGGGCTCAAATCGCTCTCGGAAACCAGGAAGGAAGTGGCCTTTGAAGTTATCTCGGTTGAGGAAAGTGTGAATCGTGTCGCCGTAAATGTGGATGGAGGCTAGACGAACTTCACCGTCGTCGTTGCGTAGCGAGAACGGCTCTCGAGCGGGCTTGGCGCCTCTTCGGACGGCTTCGTGGAACGACCAATCCACGTCATCGACTTCGAACGCGATGTCTTGGACGAAGTCGCCGTGGATCGCGAGTGACTCGGCAATTGGGTGTCCGGGGCGAACCGGGGCGGTGAACAGTAGTTTGACGTCGTTTTGCTCCAGCAGGTAGTCAACCTCGTGCTTCAAGCCGGTCTCGAGGCCGTGGTACATCGTCATGTCGAAGCCAAAAACGCTTCGATAAAAGTACGCCGATTGGCGTGCGTTGCCAACGTAGTGGCGGATATGGTCGACTTTTCGAATGGGGAAGTTATCGTGCAACATCGCAGTTTCCTTTAGGAACAGTGTACTTGGAAGGAGGACATTTGTTGTCTTGACGCATGCTCCACTTTCGGGCACTTCTTCAATTTGCCCAACGTCTTTAGAAAGAGGTGGAAGTTCGAAAACATTGGTGGAAGATGTCGGCGACACTTTGGTGGATAGCATCGCCATTTGCCGCACTGGCCATGTTCTATGTTGCATCAATGTTGAGTAGAGCACTCTTGTATCCTTGGCATCTCCCAAGACCAATCGGATACGACGGATTTCCTGATCCCCCGACGTTGAGCTTTATCGGGACTCATTTTCGTTGACGTTTTTGCTGGGCTTAACTTGGTCTCTGTTCGCTCCATTCCGACGCTCTGTCGCCGCGCTGCTGACTGGCGTCATCTGCTTTGCCCCTTGTAGTTTCTGCATGAATTTTGACTTTGAGCGACCGGCGCAGTATGTGGTCAACCAGGAATTATTCTGGATGGCGGTTGGTGCAGTGCTGCCGTGTTTAATTTATTTATTCGTAGATCGAAAGGAGATCAATTTGCTTTGACTTGTGTCAGGCTACTCAATAACCTTAAATGAGCGCGAACCTTCAGCCCGCAGGAATATCCGGACTCACCTAGGGATTCGCCCTGCGTTAATAATGTGCCGACCCTATGGGCCTGAAGAGTGGGAGAGGCCGATTTCGCTATCGGCTTTGCAGCTAAACCTTGTGGACTTCCTTAAACGTGGCGAGCCAGCCGATAGCCTCCCTTGGGGCGGCAAGGCCACTTGGTGGCTTGGCGATCGCCGCTTGAGCGACCGCACCGATTGTCGCTTCCTTAAAGTCCCAAAGATTCTTGACGACCGGAGTTCCGTTGTCGATCATGGTTCCGCCGGTGGTGGAATAAATCTTTACCGGAACCCCATTGAGTACCCCCATCATCGGAGACCCCTCGTTCGCCGCTGAAACTTCGGCGTTCAACCATTTTTGAAACATGGCGAGGTCGTCATATTTCTTGATCATCGCCCTCCCCTCGTCCGAGTCGGCCCCCGCAGCCGTTCGCAAGATTGCTGCGACACCCGCGTAGTCATGGGTATTGGTTTTTGCCGCCACGTCTGCTACTTCGTTTGCATTGAGCATCAGACTCGTCTGTCGAGAGTCGAGTCTCGTGATGGGCTCCTGGTTAACCGTTCCCCTGTCGATTTCAGGACCTTTTCCCTGCCTCTTACGGAAATTTGCCGCCAAGTCACTTGGCTTTGCTGAGCCTTCCTCTATTTTGATCCCTTGCTTCTTCGCGAGATTCGCAGTCTTTACCATAAAAATAAGCGCCGAGGCGGCAACCAGCAAAATGACGACGGTTAGGAGAATAAAGACGCTCCGACGCCCGGTGGCACCATCCGACGCTTCTGCGGCGGGAGGCGTAAAGAGAGCCTCGGCGGCTTGCTGACGAATGACGTCATCAATTGGCGATATTTCCCAAATTGGGATCGCGTCGTGAATGTTCTTTGCTCGCTGGGGACCGAGGTATTTCGCGGTAAACGGAGTCTTGTTGACAACAATGTCGTGGAACTCGCGAGACATCGCAATCGCCTCAGGACGCGCTAATGCTTGGATGCGCGCGGCCAAATTGACGCCGTCGCCCATGGTGTTCTTTCCGTTCAGAATGATATCGCCCAGATGCAGACCCAGCCGGTGCTGGAGAATTCCGTCTGCTGGTCGCGAGAGTGCGAGACGGTATAGGTCGCCCTGGATGGTAATCGCGCACCGAATACACTGAACTGGGCTCATGAATATGATCATCATGCCGTCGCCCATCGTGTTGAGAACTTGTCCATCGTGATCGGCGACGGCTTTGTAAATGAGGTCAAAGTCACGGTTGAGGGCTCGGTAGGTTCTTTCTTCGTTAACCGCACTGTGCTTGCTGAATGCGACTACGTCAGTGAACATTATTGACGCAAGAGTGCGCTGCTCTCCGCCGGATTGTTGCGGTGATAGTGCTTGTTCGTCCATTTATTCCCTTTCCCTTGTGAAGTTTAGACGGTATGAGTTCCGATTGTGTGCCCAAAAATGGTATATTCACGGTCTCGTTTAGGCCGATGTAGCTCAGTGGTAGAGCAGCTGTTTCGTAAACAGCAGGTCGCCGGTTCAATTCCGTTCATCGGCTCCAGTTTACAGGTTCAAAAGTCGCCGAAAGGCGACTTTTTCATTGCTCGAATTTTCGGTTGGTAAGCCAGCAAATTTATAGCATCCCGCCTAAAACATTGGCTTTTGCTCGTTGTGATCACTTTGCTCGGCTGGCATTCCCGCGATTCCGACCAGATTACTGCCGTGCTCATCAAGCCATTCCAGCAAAAGCGAAATCTTTGAGGTAGCTAAGCCGATGCAGGTGTCAGCAGCACCATAATAAATATTGAGGGTATCCCCATCATCGCCAATTGTGTACCCGCACGGAAAGACGACTCGGCCAACATCGCCCTCTAGTTCGTAGGGAGCTTCGGGTCCAAATATCCACCCATCGCCTCTCAGTAACCCGATTTCGGGGTGTTCGAGGTCGAAGAGGGCGAGACCCACGCGGTATAAGACGCCGGCGCCGTTTGTTCGAACTCCATGATAAAGTGTGAGCCAGCCTCTTGGCGTCTCGATTGGAGGACAAGCGAGGCCAATTCGATTGGCGTCCCACCAGCCACCTCGCCTCGCTGGAAGTAAAAGTTCGTGGGAACCCCAGTTTGTGAGGTCAGGCGAATGCGCTATCCAGAGTCCGGCCATTCGATCCGTAAGTGGTCGGTGAAACAGCACGTAATTTCCGTCAAAACTTCGGGGGAGAAGCGCAGCATTCTTGTCGTCCGGCTGCATGATGAGACCTCCGTAATCAAATTTACGAAAATCTTTGGTGGATGCAATGGCGACCCCAGGGCCGCTCCGCGTGTAGGCAGTATAGGTGATGAAATATGCCCCGTGCTCGGGCATATAAACTATGCGAGGATCCTCCATCCCCCATAATTCCTCCGGGCGTTGCTCAGGGTCCGGAAACATTGTCGGCTCAGAATCAATCACCCATCCATCGACCCCGTTCTTTGATCGGGCAACTGTCAGGTGAGACATCCCTCGAAAGTCCTCGACTCGGCAAAGAAGCAAAGTCGAGCCGTCTTGTAGCCGGGTTGCACCAGGGTTGAATACTGAATGGGCCGGATAGGGCCAATCTTCGGCTTTTAAAATTGGATTATTGATAGACCGGACAAATAGGCTCTGCCTGGATGCCATCATCCAACCTGCCGCAATTCAAGGTGGCTGCTCTTTACATTGTTGAGAACCATCAATTCTGCACAGGACATTAGGAATGAAACCGTTGATTCGGCCCCCTGGTTCTGATTGATAGAAAATTGCTGCAAACCGTCAAAGCATGCGCCAGTCTCCGTATCAATCATCGTTTGACCCAGCCAGTTCATTCCTTCGAACCAGCTAAATGCTTGATTGGCTCGCTCG
>JAYVXG010000395.1:0-1589 GCA_043785475.1 Armatimonadota bacterium | reverse complement strand
CAATGGGAACAACCGCCTGAACCAATGTAGATTCAAAGTAATTATCTACCGCGTGAATATCTAAGTCATCGTCTAATTCAAGGTTCATTGGGGAAATTCCGCATACCGCCCTTGCCATGTAGGCAAAGGCAGGTAAGTTATCGTAGGATGGGCTCCCAAGAACTCTCCATAGTTCTGGGCAGTACAGATCACCGCCGATCCCTAAGATTTGTCCAGACTTGCGATACCCGTGAGAAATTACGTGCTTCAGATCAGGTGTCACTAACACCCTGCTCGTCAGGCCATGCCTCTTTTTGGCCTCATTAAATAGCCTCGAAATGACGGGTCGATGATCTACGCTCAGAATCCTCTATAGCCTCCCACCTTCGGATCTCCTCGAAAGCCACCACCGATTCGCGTACTTCGAAATGACTGTTCATATGTTGGAATCTTGTGATTTATTTCAATCCAAAGGTCCTTCATCATTTGAACTGGACCCCTTACAGCATCGCCGAGTTTACTCTCAATGAAATAGGCAATTTCATTCCCCTCATAAACGGCAATATCCGGGAAGCGATACCCAAATGGAGTATTGATCCCCTTTGTATTTTTGCGTGCATCTATTCCCATCTGTACATAGTCGCCAATTATATTTTGCTCTTTCTCTAATCCATTTCTTCTGTTTATTGTGACTTGGGCTTCTTCCATGAGGCCTTCGGCGATTGGTCCAGCCTCTGCGGCTATGGCTTCTTCTCCTTGCACTACAGCCTCGCCCTCTTTAATAGCCAGCTGTAGGGAGCCCGCTGTCATGCCCAGTAAGCGGAGCCAGAAATTTTGCCAAAATGGCGACATTTGAGCAATTCGCAAATAGAATCCGAGCCCTAAGAATTCCTCACCCAAACCGCTTGGATCAACTGACTTAAGAGGATTGTTGTCGCAGTACGCAAACCAGTTCTGTCCGACCCTCGCCGGGTCGCGGCTCAGGAATCGACCGGATTCGGCATCGTAATATCGATGCCCAAGCAGCTTGTAGCCAGACTCGCCATCTTCTTGGTAGCCAAAGCCTGACGCAAAGCCCTTCTGCGTGTTCGTCGTTCCAGTGCGGGAGACGACGATGCCAAACGCATCGTATTCCGCGGTGTCGGTAACGGCGCCACTGGATATCGCCTTCATCGAGCCAAGGCGATCGGTATGGATTGTATTGGTTTGACCACCCGAGCTCTCTGCGATGCCCGGAACCATGGTTGAAACACCGTCCGAGAGGACTGGTGCCGTGACTCCAATTCCGTTGCGCTTATACGTTCGGGTGCCGTTCGAATTAGATTTCGAAGTTCGCGAGCCAACTCCGTTGTAGCCGTAGTTGGTATTCGGCACATTGCCCGAGAGGTTCGTTAAGCGGTCTTCATAATCCCACGTGAAGTTCCGAACTCCACCGGGACCCGAGATCTGAGTTGTGCGACCGCAGGCATCGTACGTGTAGCTAGTCGATCCACGAGAGAGAAGCTTGTCCGCATCGTCGTAGGCGTACGTCTCAATTCCGCCAATCGCCGACTGCTTACTAGTTCGGTTGCCGTTCGCGTCATAGGCGTAAAGGTTGTAGACTCCGCTGC
>JAYVXG010000394.1:0-5466 GCA_043785475.1 Armatimonadota bacterium | reverse complement strand
TGCCTTACAATTCGTACGCGGGTGGATGGTCATTTGTCATCTGTCTCGCATCCGTTCTGGCCTTCACCATGCCATTTGCATTTGGCGATGGACATCACGCGAAAGCGACGCTTCGACGGCTTTTCACCAAGACTAAGTCTCGAACCATTTGGCTCTTGGCCCTCCCGGTGCTGATTTATCCCCTCGTGATCGTAATTCAGAGCGGTGGGATTTCTCATGTGCTGTCGCCGTACAACCCCGCGTTTTATGTCACTTCGGGAGGACTGAAGGGGTTCTACTCACCCATGCAGTGGCTCTTCTCGTGGGGAATCCATTATTTTCACGAACTCAGCAAATTTTGGCTATGTCTCCTGTTTCTTGGTATCCCCGACGAGGCAATTCGGAGGCGAACCTACGGAATCTACTTCGCCCTTTTTGCTGCACTGTCTGTTATCGCGTGGGCCTGGGACTATCGTCTACGCATGCCAAACTACGACTGGTTACCGGTAGCGGCCAATCTGCTTCCTTATATAGTGTCCTCGCTGCTATTTCTTGCTTTCGAGTGGAGTGTTGACCTGAGGCTCGCTAAGACATTCCAGCCTTCGCTCCTCGCATTTGCGATTCCGTATTTGTCCCACTTGCTCATGGGAAGGTTCATAAACCGGCTCAATGTTTTCTACGAAATTGGATCGACCTGCCTGTATATGGGGATGCTAATCTTTTTAGCTGATGGAATCGCCAAGCAAAAGCCCATCGAAAAAAGCGGGTAGTCATATTCCACCCTGGCCGAACTTGCCCATCTTAGCCTTGCCAGTGCGCTTTAGCTTGCCCCACCCTTGCTGTTCGCCGAGCATTGCCCGCCAAAGGCCGCGAATGATCACAACATACATCAGTTGGCGATACAAGAATCGTTGGGGCACCAGCCACCAGAGACGCCAGGCCGACTTGCGCTCCATGCGAAAGGCAATCCACCC
The DNA here is from genome assembly GCA_043785475.1 of Armatimonadota bacterium. GTDB lineage: Bacteria > Armatimonadota > Fimbriimonadia > Fimbriimonadales > Fimbriimonadaceae > Fimbriimonas. The sequence goes on along the minus strand of JAYVXG010000394.1, from coordinate 4,513 downwards.
ACTCAGTAACTCCACGCCCAAAAACAGCCCGTACAGAACGATGACCGGCATCAAGGCATCAGTGATGAGAGGCGGCGGACCCTCAAAACCCTTGTCCCCAATCGACGAAGGATCAAAGCCCGCAACCGGCGAGAAATAAATCATAATCGCCGAGATAACCGCGAATAGAATTTTGAGGTCCATCACCGGGGCGACCATCTGAAACACCACCTGAAAAAGCCACAGAGTGGGCAACGCTAGCCTACCAAACCAGCCGTACTTGCCCAGTGCGGAGCGGTGCTTCCACAGGCATTGCAACGTGCCAAACGCCCATCGGAACCGCTGCTTAAACAGCGGAACCAAAGCATCCGGCGCCTCGGTGTAGGCTACCGCACCAGCCTCGGTGTCGATGCGATATCCAAGGCGGCGAATTCGCCAGGTCAGGTCCATATCCTCAGCCAAAGTATCAGTCTGATAACCGCCCGCTTCCACCACTGCGCTCTTGCGCCACATGCCGATCGCGCCAGGAACCACCGTGATCGCATTTAAGGTGCTGTACGCCTTGCGGTCCAGGTTCTGGCTGGTGATGTACTCGATGGCCTGCCAGTTAGTGAGCATGTTGTCTGTGTTGCCGACCTCGACGTTGCCGGCGACCGCGCCAATCTTGCGATCATCAAAGTAGGGAACTAACCGGGCGATTGCGGACGGCTCCAACTGGGTGTCCGCGTCGATGCAAAACAGCAGATCGCCCTTGGCTCGCTCAATGCCTACGTTCAAAGCTGACGCCTTGCCCCCGTTTTCCTTCCAAATCGGAACCAGGAGAGGGAATTCCAGAGCCAACCGCTGAATGGCCTCGGATGTTCCATCGCGAGAGCCATCGTCCACCACAATAATCTCGGTCAGTGGGTACGTTGACTTCATAACGCTCTCAATGGTGGTGGCAATCGTCATCTCCTCGTTGTAAGCGGCAATCAAAACCGTCACGCTAGCTCCAGAAACCGCGGTGCCCAACACCTTCCTGTGTCGGTTGTGATACAGGGCTAACGGAACCAGAAAGGCGATACGCATAAAGCCAAGCGCAATGGCGACAATGAACAGACTGGCGAGTAACCACTGGAAAGTGAAGAAAGACCAGAAGACGATTCCGTCGAAGCCGACGGCGGTTCGCTCCGAAGCCTCGATCGGCGGCATGATTTCATGATTCGTTTTGCCCGCCAATTGAGCGACCGACACAAATTCATAGCCAAGGGCCTTGAGCCTCGGAATGAACATTCCCAGCGACCGGATCGTCTCATCACGGTTTCCGCCAGCATCGTGGAGCAAGATGATATTGCCCTCTTGCCCACCGTTTTGGCTGGTCTCAACTTGGGCGATAATTTCAGAGGCAATGTCTTCGGCGGTATGCGCTCGGGGCTCGGCACCCCCGACCACAATCTGGGAACTCCAGTCATGGGGGTCAATATTCTCGCCCACGACGAGGTATCCCAGTGACGACGCCCAGTCAACGGGCAGCACTTGGTTAACCGTTTCAGGTTGGCTGTCTGCGTTGTAAGGAGGGCGGAACAATATAGTCCGGTGACCAGTTAGCGACTCAATAACCCGCTGGGTGGCATTGATCTGGATGTCAGCTTGCTGTTTCCCAAGTGGTCCAAGGTCGGGGTGGCTATAGCTGTGATTACCCAGTTCATGACCTTCCCGAAAGATGCGTTGCACCAGGTCGGGGTACCGCTCGCAGTTCTGCCCGACCACAAAGAAAGTTCCCGGCACGCCGAGCTCTTTCAGTTTATCGAGCACCTGCGGCGTGTAGCGTGGATCGGGGCCGTCGTCGAACGTGATGACCAGTTTTTTGGGTTTATATCCAGACTTTGAGATCATGTACGAAAAGGGATATTGGGTGTAGCTTTGGTCGGTGATGAGCTGCGAATCTGAGTCCACTTCGATGGCCCGTGACCCGCGCTGGGGACGAGCACTTACTGAAAGTAGCTCGCCTTTCCCAACAAAGTCGATGGATCGGGGGAAGGCAATCTTCTCAAGCCGCTTTGGGCGTGGAGCCTGGTAGAGAGTTCGAAAGTCGAAGAAGCTCCACACACTCGGATCTTCGGAGCCGAGTGCCCACAGACCCAGTCCGCGCAGGCCCTTGGACCGGACGGACTGCCACTGGTTATAGGCGGTTACGGCATCGAGAATCCACACTTCATGTCGTGATTTGTCGGCGTCGTCGGCGTACCGAAAGTGCATATTAAGCGAGGCAGGGTCAAAGTCGATGGCGTCTTCTGGCTTCTCGTCGATGTACCCTTTAGCCTCGGCAATTGCTTCGGCATAGGTTAAGCTGTTGGCGCCCTTTGACCCGAGCGTCCAGTCATACGCGTAGCTGCCAACCCCCAAAACAACCTTGTTAGCAGGAGCCCGTTTCAAGAACTTTTCAACTTCTTGCACGTTCCATTGTAAGGGAGCGATTGCCCCTGCGTTACCGTCTTCGCTGGAGTAGTCGTAAGCCATAAGCACGAGAAAATCGCAAGCCTCTGCACACTTCCTAACATCAAGTTCGTTGGCACTCGTTTGGACGTCGAATGAGAGCTCAAGTCGGTATTTCTTGAGTTCGGTACTCAATTCGACCAGGAAACTTGGCAGGTTCCGCTCAGACCCGGAATCCAAATCCTCGAAATCGAGATTAATGCCGTCGAATCGGTTCTTGGTTAAGAAACGAACGATGCTGACGATGAGGGCCGTCCGTTTGGCCGGAGACGCGAGAAGGGCTTTTACCCTTACCGGGTCGAAGATCACATTGTCGTTGACTTCTTGGCCGTTCGAGAGCATCGGAATGATCTTTGTCTTGCTTTGACGAGCCACATTGATGATTTCTGCGTTGTTCGGGTTGGTGCTGAGGTCGAAGTCTCTCGAATCGAGTGCCCCGCCGTCGCTGGTCAGCCGCAACCAGCTCGGAACCACATGGGTGAGGTGAGATTGCGCATTCTTGAACGAGTCGAGGGCGGTCGGTTCCCAGGGTGGTAAGAAAGCCAAAGCTACCGTCCCCGACGGCTCTTTGTCGGTCGGTTTGGCTTTGGCGAGTGCGAGAGAGGGACGAATCTTATCAAGCTCGTGGGCACGCTGAGACCGGGCTACGTTGGGTATTAGGATGCCTCGAAATGACCTGAATTGGCCCTTCAAGCCCGGGAGGTTTGGCGTGAACACGAGGGTGATGGCAAACAGGAGGAAACTGACGATGAGGAGGAGAACGAGTCCGGCGAGCACTCGGGTAACCCAGCTTCGTCGCCTTCCGGTTGGGTCGTGAAAGATTTGTCCGTCCATCGAATGTTAACTCAGAGTTTGGACGATATAACCAGAGACATGCAGGAAAGAGGTCACGATTGCTTCGACGAATTCACCTTGTCAGGACAAGGGCAAATTTCAAAAGAAGGCTCGCATCGCGTTAGATCATTCCAAGGCACAGGCGGCTCGGGTTTCTTCCTCCCTCTTGGCCCTTTAGTTGGGAGGAAGAAAAGATTGCTATATCGCTCACCCCAGGTTCGAGACAGGGTGGGCTTTCCATTCGAAATGCCCCAATAACTCGCGCATCACCGCGTCGTTGGACGACGACTCGTTATGCAGATGGGGAAACGGGATCTCGGGCATCTCGTCGGCGAACCCCCGGTCAACCAAATACTGTTCAACCAGGTCGAGCGAACCGTAGGCGTACAGCCAGTCGTGCTCGTCGTTGATGATCGTTCCGCCTCCGATCGCCGAATGAATCCACACATGATGTCGAGCGTCACCTTCTAAAAAGGGCCGAAAAGCCTCGAAGAAGCGGTGAACCGTGCCCGTATCTAGCCCTTCAACCTCGTACTTCATGGGTTGGAACCCGTCGGGAGGCGTCACCAACAAATAGGCAAGCCGATATGGTTCCGGGTAGTACTCCAGAAGGTCGCTGACTAGCCCGGTCGAACTTCCTGCGGTCGCGATGACGATTCGGTTGACGCCCGAAATCGACTGCTTCACAAAGCAGTCTTTGTAAGTCATCGGCACCCACCCTTTGGCGGGGTCCCACGCTCCTAATTTCGACGTAAAGTTCTCGGGCAGCACCGTTGAATAGGATACACCAGGTAGGGATCTGGGAAGCTGGCAAGTCGGGAAGCGGAGTAGCGGTGGGGGATAATTGCTCATTCGCCCTAAATAAAGCACAAAACCATTCTCGGCTCCCAAATGTGGGAGTCACTCACTTGGCCCCAAAGTTCGCCTACGCGTGCTTCAGAACCAAGAAGACACCCAGAAGGTCATTGGAAACGTGGTTGAAACTCGGCATCATTTTGTCGAGTTCCATGCCCTCCACAGCGTGCTCATTGAGTATGTTTTCAACTCGGTGCATCAGCTCGTCGGCGTGTTCAAGACCTCTGTCCTTCTTTATCCACAATACTTTATATGTGGCCACAATCCATCGTACAACGCCCTTTCGATGGATGGTTCCCGGGAGCGTAAAACTAGGGCTTTTGGATCGTAGTTGCCTTCACTTGGCGAAGTCCTTCTTCTTCGCAGACAA
>JAYVXG010000393.1:0-1591 GCA_043785475.1 Armatimonadota bacterium | reverse complement strand
CCGGAGCTAAACCCAGATGAACCGCCGCATCCAACGAGAAATGTGCCAAGTGCGGCAATCATGATTTTTCCTTTAGTCATTGTTATCCTCCTCCTGAGGTAGTTCCTGTCGATCCACTTCCGCTTCCACAATCGAAGCTGCCGCCGTATTGGATGCCGTTCTTGTTGTAATTGAAATTGCTCGAAATCCTTCCGCTGCTCATCGTAACCGCTCCGCCGATGATCATATTTCCACCAGCGGTAAAGCTTGCGATTGCAGTCAGGCGTCCGTCCTTGTCGATTTGGCCACCGATTGAACCGGAGTTAAATCTGGTCGCGATCGTACCGGTGAAAGTTCCATCACGGGTTACTGTCATGGCTATCGCTCCGCCATCGTTTGCATCAGAGCTGTTCCAGCTTCCAGTCCAAGCACCTTGGTAAAGGCTTGAGAGGTGACTGGTGTCTCCTGCACCACCGCAGCCAACGACGAGTCCAGCGAGAATCGCTACTAAGCCATATTTTTTCATGGTTAGCCTCGACCTCCCGGCAATCCTGTTTTATGTTTCATGATGTCTGAGTCCTGTGCCATTGGCAAGGTCTTTGTCTGACCCGGTCCAACAACTTTCGCAGTGACAAAAATCACGAGCTCGGTCTTGATCTTGGTTTTCGTTGTTCTTCGGAAAAACTGACCAAAGATTGGCAGGTCCTTCAGAATCGGGAGGCCGCTGAGCTCAACTATATCTTGTTGTTGCATCAGTCCACCGATTGCAAAGGTCTCTCCACCTTTCATCGTGATTGTGTTTTGTGCGGTTCTTTCGCTGGTCTGTGGCAATTCGCCACCGATCTGAGGGACTGTTTTGAAGCCTTTCAAATAGGTGATTGCCGTTCTAATGTCGAGGTTAAGCGTTTCGTCTTTACCAATCCGAGGGAAACAGGCTAAACGAACTCCCGCTCGAACAATTCCGGTCGTGACGCTAGGGCCGTTTTGGCTTGAAATGATCGATTCAACGTATCGAATGGCGTCGCCTACGAAGACTTCGCTTCCTCGTCCGTCGTTACAGAGGAGGTTTGGTCGGGAGATTAAGTTTGTTCCGTTCGAAATCGAATCGAGGCTCGCACCTATGTCTCCAGAAATGTTCTTCCCGCTTACACCGATTCCAAATTTATTGGAAGGCGAAGTTTGTGCATTGCCGAGAGAGATCGTCTTAATCGCACCACTGGTAAATAGGTTCCAATCGATTCCAAGCTTCAAGAGCTCTTCTCGGCTGAGTTCCATAACTCTCATTTCGAGTGCCACTTGCTTGGGAGCAATATCGGTGGTTCGGATCAATTCCATCGCGCTTTCGACTTGATCCTTCGATCCCTTGAGGATCAGGCGCATCGGAAAGGCTGACTTTTCGAAGCTCTCGAATGGCAGAGTAATTCCCGAATCAGACATTTCTTTCGATTGCTTGGTTTCCCCAGATGTGCCCGACTGTTGACCGCCAGCTTGTTGCTGGTTTTGCCCAGCAGTTGCAGCACCGCCACCTTGAGGGGCGGGCTGGTTCGTACCTCTCTGCTCGCTTTGAGTGCGGATTGCATCAGGGGTGTCGGCCTGCGAGTTCATGACTCCG
>JAYVXG010000392.1:0-5484 GCA_043785475.1 Armatimonadota bacterium | reverse complement strand
TGAGGCTCGACTCGTTGCCCACACAGTAAGTGAGGCGATCGAGAAGTTTGCGTAGGAAGGTTCGAATTACACCAGAAGAACGGGTCTACTGCCGACATAAAGACGCGGGAATGCCTTCGAAATGGGGCGAGCGATGAAAGAATTGTCAGCGACGCGGTAGTTGCGCTCATGTCATACTAACTGCTTAATGGTTGTACTTACCGCCTATGTCACCCTTATCGCTGAAAACATAGACTCGGCCCTTCTCGCCTGTGCAAAGGTTCGGGGACACTCGGTCGATGAGCCGGGATGCGAAAGATATGATTTTTACCAAAGCCCCGACGACGCCACCAAAATCGTCTTTGTCGAGGAGTGGGCTTCCAAAGCTCACCTGGATACGCACTTCGAGCAATCAGCATTTCAAGACTTCTTTGCCGAAATGGCTGGCTACATGCAAAACCCACCCGAAATTCGAATTTTCGAATCAAGACTTATAGAGTAGCGGGATCCCATGGCTCGCATTTAGGCGAAGGCGTCCAAGTATTTTAAGCCGCTTCCAGTATTAAAAAGAACAATCTGCTCGTCGCGGTCTATCCATCCCTGGTTAATTAATTGTCGAAGTGCAGCAACGATCGCCCCACCTTCGGGACAGACGAACATTCCTTCACACTTGCCAACCGTCCGAACTTCAGCGAGGAGATCTTCATCACTCACTGCGATTGCAGTGCCCTTGCTATCGCGCAGAGCCTTTAGCATTAGGGTGTCCCCAACTGCTCCCGGCACCCTAAGACCTGCAGCCTTAGTCGAAGCATTGACCCATGGTTCTGCCTTCGTTGCCCCTGAATGAAAGGCACGAACGATCGGCGCGCATCCTTCGGCTTGAACTGACACCATTCTCGGTCGTTTTGACCCGATCCAACCCATCGATTCCATTTCGTCAAACGCTTTCCACATGCCAATCAACCCAGTTCCGCCACCGGTCGGGTACATGATTACGTCCGGAAGTTTCCAGCCATTTTGCTCGGCTAGTTCATATCCCAGAGTCTTCTTTCCTTCGACACGGTATGGCTCTTTCAAAGTCGACAGTTCGAACCAGCCATTGGCTTCCTTTCCGGCGGCGACCATCTTGCCGCAATCTGAAATGAGCCCGTCCACAAGTTCGACACGGGCGCCATTCATTTCACATTCGATGATGAACGCCTTGGGCACATCTTTTGGCATAAAGACAAAAAGCTCGAGCCCAGCTCGCGCAGCATACGCGGATGCCGCTCCTCCCGCATTGCCGGCCGAGGGGATTGCCAGTTTTTTGACCCCGAGTTCAGCTGCCCTGGATATTGCCATGGCCAAGCCCCTTGCCTTGAATGATCCAGAAGGATTAACCGATTCATCCTTAATCACCAGATTGGTCAGTCCCAAATTTTTCCCTAGTCTGTTGACTGCAAGCAACGGCGTCATTCCCTCGCCAAGTGTAACAATTCCGTCGGGCGATTGAACGGGTAGCAGGGGATGGTAGCGCCACAAAGTGCTTCCCTGTAAGTTGTTCTTGTCGATGTCCCCGGCCGCGGCTTCGAGGTCATATCGCGCCAATATGGGTGATCCACATTCGCAAAGATTAAGTAAGGTTGTTGGCTCGAATGTCTTGTAACAACCCGAACATTCTAGATGGCTAAGATATGAAAACATGGCGTGCCGCTGTGTACAGGATGCACCGATCCAATTCTGAGAGAGTGCTTTTGGAAATCTACCCCGAACTGGCCAGCGAGCGAATCGAATTCACTCTATTTCACTCATTTTATTCGGTGCCATAATCAAGAAAATATGGCGTTGGATCCGGACTTAGTTCGACAGCGGAAAAGGGGACTCGAAGAGGTAAATTGTCTCGACGAGGAGGCTTAACGACACAGAACCTCCGCGAGAGCCTTTGCCAAATGAAAAGGATTTGGGTAATGTCCAAAGAAATGGGCCTTCTGGAAGAAATGAAGCCATTTGATTTCGAGCTCAATGAGTCCTGGAACACTATTCGGAGGAACTACCTTGAGCGACATCGAGCTTCTCCCAACTGAATCCATTCGTACTCTGGTCGATGCCCTACAGACTCTGGAAATCGAATTTGCGATCGTGGGAGGCGTGGCCGTCGGTTTTTGTTCAACACCGCGTTTCACTGCCGATATTGATGCAGTTCTACTGGATATTGACGAAAGGCTAGAATGGATAGTCGAAAGGCTCGCGAAGTTTGGTTACAGCGCGCGTACATTTGATGCCGTTACATTCGCCAGTCGGACGCGTATTATTACACTAAAAGACGCTAAACGTACTGGAATCGATCTGATGATGGGGCTGCTTCCGTTCGACACCGCTCTGGCATTCTGCAACAATTTCCATCGCTACTCCTGCCAACTTGATTGTAATGAAAGCAATCGTATGGAGGCTCAAGGACATTGTGGATATCCGACAAATAATACTGACGAACAAAGGATTGGATATGTCTGACGATTTTGGCGACCTTCGTAGAATGTGCTGGGTTACTTGAAGTTTACGAACGTGTACCTGAGTTGCCCAGGCTAATTGGCTCTAAGGTTGCTCTAAATGTGGATCGTCATTCTTTTGTGGGCGAAATAGATTCTCTGAGACTATAATAAGCTCATGAACGCCCAAATTATTCACTGCGAACCTGTCCGCATTGTCATGCTCCGCCACACCGGCTCATATGACGATATAGGTCCTGTATTTGATCAACTTTGGACTTGGGTCTCGTCGCACAATGTTCCCGTGCAAAGAACCATCGGAATCTATTGGGACAATCCGGACGAGGTTCCGGTGGCAAAGTTGCGTTCAGCGGCTTGTGTCGAAATTCCCGCAGACTACCAAGTCACCGACAGCGGTGGATTGAGCTTGATTCTCGACCAAATTGCAGCCGGAGACTACGCCACGACCCGGTTTGTTGGCCCCTACGAGCAATTGGCACCAATCTGGACAAATTTAACCACCTACTGCGAACAAACGATGAGTCGAAAGGTCAGCGAGAATCCCGCCTACGAAGTCTATGTGAATGATGCAAGCGACACCCCGTCAAGCCAGCTAATCACCGAACTTTTCATGCCTCTAGTCTAAATGCGCATCGCAACCCCCTGGATTTACTCCCCGAAGTTCGACCTGAGCGCGATTATTGGTCCGCCAGTTGCTATCACGGCGATCGTCCTAGTATGGGGAAAACACCTGGCTGGATTAGACATTCCTCCTTGGCTCTGGGTATTGTTAGTTCTGGGAATCGACGTTGCCCACGTTTATAGCTCGCTGTTTCGAACCTACTTTGATAAGGATGAGTTCCAGCGACGCAAGACCCTCTATCTTGTGGTTCCAGCCGTCTGCTGGCTGGGCGGAATCGGGATATATGCCTTCCTGGGCTACACCGTGTTTTGGTCGTGCGTGGCCTATTTCGCCATTTATCACTTTGTCCGGCAGCAATATGGATTCCTGATGCTCTATCGACGGGGAGAACCTGTCGGCGACCTTGGCTACAGAATCGACCAGGTCGCCATCTACATGGCGACCATTTACCCACTTGTTTATTGGCACACCTATTCCCGAAACTTCCAGTGGTTCAGTGATTTCGAAGTTATCCGTATACCGTGGGTTTGGCCCCACCATATTTGCCTTGCCATCTATGTTCTGTCAATTGGTGCATTTCTTGTCAAAGAAGCCAGTCGATGGATGACGACCGGTTCACTGAACGCTGGGAAAGGCCTCCTGCTCATTGCGACTGCGGCGGCGTGGGGAACCGGAATCATCCTTTTTAATGGCGACCTCACCTTTACCCTAGTCAACATCATTTCGCACGGAATTCCGTACATGGCACTGATCTGGATATATCAATATCGAAAGCGAGCCAACAAGGTCCATGCAGAAAATCGGTTTCTTCGGTTCTTCCAGCTCAAATATATCCCGCTGTATGTGCTTTCTTTAGTCGCATTCTCCTACTTCGAAGAGGCAATATGGGACAAGCTTGTTTGGCGAGAGAGCGCAAATATTTTTGGTTCATTCCATTTCGCGGCATCCGCGACCGTACTAGGTATTCTCGTGCCACTACTAACCATGCCACAAGTTACTCACTACGTGCTTGACGCTTACATCTGGCGAGTGAACAAGAAAGGGAAGGAAGAAGTCCGCGCCGTAATCGGCTGATCGAGAACGTTGAGAACTGAATTAAATTGGCCAATTATGACCATTATCCATGCTCAATCATGTCGGCACAAATTTCAAGCTGATGGGTCCATGGGTGGAGGAACAAAAGGCCGGTTTTCTCCGCTCATCCGAATGGTGTTTTCCCACCATAAAGTTTCGTCAAAGCTACTCGTAAATAAATCCGGTGCCAGAATATGTTGATGGCGGTAGGCGATGGGACTTGGGGGGAACAGGCAAGACTAGTGGCCGGAACGAGGCTGAAGAGGGTTCGGCTGCAACAGAGCCTTTCGATTCGGCAGTTGTCAGACCTCGCGGGAATCAGTAAGACCTCGGTCGTCCAAGTTGAAGCCGGACGAACGTCTCGTCGCAGCACATACCTCAAAGTAGCAACAGTTTTGGGCCTCCACCTCGAGAACTTACTTCAGTCTGGAAGCGCCGACGGATTGCCATATGCGATCCATCAAAAGAAAGATGACCGCTGGTTCGACCTTTCTCGATTTGACGACGGACTTCTTGAGCCGAATTCGCAAAACGATCCCACCTTTAGGGCCAAGCTGGAAGGAGTTACGCCCCTCAATATTTTGGGCAGCCGACTGGAAACTGGCCGAATTAAACCGACGATCCTCGAAGTTTCATCGCCCAGCGAGGTACGTTCTCATGCTGGCGAAGAGCACGTCTACGTCTTGGAGGGTAAAGCAATTGTGATTGTTGGTGAACATCGGGTTGCCCTGGAGGAAGGCGAGAGTATTACCTTCTGGAGTGCCGAACCGCACGCGTATTTACCGCATCCCGATTCAATGCTTCCTGTGCGACTTCTTTCCGTTCGAGTGGACGCCTAGGTTGGCTAGCCGTGCCAGGTATTCTCACGCGAATGGATATAAGAGCCGCGCTCAAGAGTCAATACCACGCCGCATTTGAAATGCTTGGTGCAACAATCGAAAATTGTACGGACGACGAGTGGACCGGAGGCGAGCATCCGCGAAACTTTTGGCGAATTGCAACTCACACTATTTTCTATAGCCACCTCTACTTGATGCAGAGCGAAGCGGATTTCGAACCTTGGAGCAAATACAGAGAAACCACGAAAGAGCTCTATGAAGACGTGGCCGAACTGGATCCATACTCGAGGGCCGAAATACTCGAGTACCTTAACTTGGTTGACGGTATGGTCAACGGCCAAGTTGATCGACTCGATTTGGACACCGAGAATTGTGGATTCGCGTGGTACTCAATGCCGAAACTGGATCACCAAATCGTCAATATCCGGCACATCCAGGAGCACACAGGTCAGCTTCGCGAACGACTTTTCGAACGCGATGCTGA
>JAYVXG010000391.1:0-5486 GCA_043785475.1 Armatimonadota bacterium | reverse complement strand
TGAGAGTAAATACTGGCAAAGGCGAATATTGCAATCGGAATGATTTTCATAAGTTTAGTTTAGTACGTGGCGGTACTCTTTGTTACACGTGAAAACAGATCGATTTCCCGCAATCGCAGCATTTTTGGCGGGTTTAGCCGTGATTCTTGGGGCTTTCGGCGCTCATGCAATCAAGGATAAGGTCTCCGCCGCCGACCTCGAAATCTGGAAAACGGGTGTCCTCTACCACCTGGTTCATGCCGTCGCTCTGTTGGCTCTGGCGTTGAATGATAAGGAAGGGAAGTTTCGGACGGTCTGCTGGCTTTGGATTGCTGGAATCGCCATCTTCGGCGGAAGCCTGTACGCCCTTGTTCTTACGCAAACCAAGATGTTAGGAGCGATTACGCCACTCGGCGGTCTATGCCTGATTATTGGCTGGATGATGCTCGGCTTCAAATTGTTGAAGCCTAGCGCAGCGTGATTGTTGTTCTCACGTTTTTCGGTCTGGCCCTTGAGTTCGTGCGATCTAAATCATACAAGGTTGTCGTACTTAAATGTGGCGACCACCGATATTTGACTGCCTCACCGTCTTTGTAGGCAATATAGGCTAGTCCGATGGCCCCAAATCCTGATCCTTTCTTACCGTCCGAATAACCCATCTGAGATCCTTTGAGCCATCCGTATTCGATCACTTGAATATGGGGATTTTCTTCGAGAGTGATCGGTTTTGTGATGCGGTCGCGTTTATCGAACGCGAAATCTGGCCTTAGCCCAACCAGAAACGCGAACGGCAGAGCAAATAAGGCTAGGAAAATAACTGCTGCCCGAATGGCTCGTTCACGACCTTTCATTAATAGCGCACCCTATAACAGTGTATCGCCTTAAGGAAGTAAATCAAAAAACGCGACCAGGAAGCGATTCCGGCCGCGTTTTAAACTGTTGATCCTTAGCGAGAACTGGGGGAGGGGCCTCGGATCGTTTTGTCGAATGTCAATATGTTAGTTTGCACATTGGGTGCCAAACATTGAAAGACTAAAAAAACGAGCAATTCTCGTAGCATTTATTGCACTTGCACTTGCACTTTGCACTTTGCACTATTCAGGCTCATCAACCACGGCACCAAACTTCCGCGTCAGCCTTACCCCTCGCGCAGCGAGATGCTTCTCTGGACAGAGAAGCCGATGACTGACGAACGAAGGAAACGGTTGAGTCGATTGAGCGAATCGAATAATCTTTGACTTCGCACTGCGCACTGCTTACTTTTCATCCACAACTGCGCCAAATTTTCTAGTCCGCCGTTGATACTCTTTCACTGCATCGAGCAAGTGCGTCGCCCCAAACTCGGGCCAAGGGTCATTCGTCACCCAGAGCTCGCAATACGCGCCTTGCCAAATAAGGAAATTCGACCAGCGCATCTCACCAGCCGTGCGGATCATAAGGTCCGGCTCTGGGTGATGCGGGTTATACAGGTGCGCAGAAATGATCTCTTCGGTAATGTCCTCGGGTTCAAAACCCGCCGCCACCACGTCGCGAATGGCGTCCACAATTTCCGCTCGTCCGCCGTAATTGACCGCCAAAGTAAACACGATTCCAATATTGTTCGCAGTCGTCTCCATCCCGTGCTCAAGTGCATCTTGCAAACCGGCTGGAAGCTCGTCGATCCGACCAGAGACGTTAACGCGAACACCGTTCTGGTGCATCGTGCGGAGCTCTTCGCGGGCGGCGGTTTCGATCAGCTTCATCAAGCCACTGACCTCGTCCTCGGGACGCCGCCAATTCTCAGCGGAGAACGCGTAAACCGTCAGATACTTAATTCCTAGTTCGCTGGCATCGAGCAGCGCGCCTCGTAATGCCTTATAACCTTCTCGATGACCAAGAAGCCGCTGCCACCCCTTCTTTTTGGCCCATCGACCGTTGCCGTCCATGATGATTGCTACGTGCGAAGGCAATCTCTCAAGGTCAATACCTTGCTCTACTGCTCTTTTCTGAAGTCGGTTCAGGGTTGCCGAAGCCATCTTGCTTAATATTTAGACTTGGAGAAGCTCCGTCTCCTTTTTCTTACCAATATCTTCGCACTTTGCAGTGAAGGTATCAGTGAGCTTTTGGATTCTGGTCTCGGCACCTTTTACGTCGTCCTCGGTGATTTCCTTTTTCTTTTCGAGTGCGCGAGTATGATCGTTGGCTTCGCGACGAACATTTCGGATGCTGACTTTACAAACTTCGGTTCTCGCGTGGACCTGCTTAACCATATCCTTTCTTCGGTCTTCGGTCATAGCCGGGAACGTTAGTCGGATGCCGCTGCCGTCGTTGACCGGATTAATCCCCAAGTCGCTTTTCATGATCGCTTTTTCAATGATCGGAGTCATGTGCTTCTCGTAGGGTTGAATCAGGAGTTGACGTGGCTCTGGGATGCTGACGTTCGCGATCTGAGTGATCGGAGTTTCCGTTCCGTAATACTCAACGTGAACTCGATCCAATACTTGGGGCGTCGCCCGCCCGGTGCGGTAACCCGCAAAATCTTGGGTCATTGCGTCTAGCGCATGCTGCATCCGGCTTTCCGTGTCCTGAAATATTTCGTTTACACTCATTCGTTATGGTCTCCTACAAGGGTTCCCGATTTGCCGCCAGTTAAGGCATCCAAAAGGCTTCCCGGTTTATGAAAATCTAATACTATCAGCGGCATTTTATGCTCATCTGCCATTGTGAATGCGGTCTGATCCATAACTTTGAGGCGATCTTGAATAGCTTTAGTGTAGGTCAGTTTGTCGTACCGACGGGCGTTAGGATTCTTTTTCGGATCGCTGTCGTAAACTCCGTCGACTTTGGTGGCTTTGACCAGCACGTCAGCCTCAATTTCGAGCGCTCGAAGAACCGCGGCGGTATCAGTTGAAAAGAAAGGGTTTCCGGTCCCGGCCGCGAGGACGACCATTCGTCCTTTCTCCATATGGCGGAGGGTTCGACGTCGGATAAATGGTTCGGCAACCGAAACAATCGTGATCGCGCTTTGCACACGAGCTTCGATGCCTTGTCGCTCTATTGCACTCTGAAGTCCTAGTGAATTCATCAACGTTCCCAACATTCCCATTTGGTCTGCAACCGAGCGGTCGATGCCGCCCTCCACCGAGAATGTCTCACCTCGGATGAAGTTGCCGCCACCTACAACGATTGCACATTGAATCCCGGCGCGGTGAACGTCGGCAACTTCTTTGGCAATGTAGTTGAGAATGTGTGGGTCAAGACCAAATTTCAAGTCCCCGGCGAGAGCTTCGCCGCTGAGTTTAATGAGTGCGCGTTTGTAGGGTTTTCGTGCAGATGCCAAGCGGTTGCCTCTTGGATAGTAATTGTACCTATCGGAGTGTTAAGACTGGGCACCGAGGCAACCGATTTCTCGCCGATTGTTGGCCCTGGTGTGGGCTCAGAGGTTTGGGTAATCAGTCGTGGGCGTCGTGAGACCATTTGAATATTTAGAGCGAATTTTGTTTTGAAGAGACCTTTCACGAGCTGAAATGGTCGCAGGGCTCTGTTTTGAATAAGACACCGCCCCGCCCGAATATCGAACCGGAATGATGTTGGCATAGAGGAATTTGCTCTTGTCAAATGTCAGCTTGTATATCGCCGACTCACCCCCACCGGGATTCACGAAATTTCCCAACGAATAGATAATCGGCTTGCCTCTATATCGCTCAGCAGGTTGCAAAACGTGGGGGTGAGCACCGAGCACAACATCCGCACCGGCATCGACAAAAAGCCTTCCTAACGACACCTGATAGGCGGCGGGGAAGGGCTGACGCTCGACGCCCCAATGAAGCGCCACGACAACCAAGTCCGCTTGCTGCCTGACCTTGTCCACAATACTTTTGAGCCGGCCAAGCTCGGGCAAACCGTCTAAACCAAGCGTTGTTAAGGTTGCAATTCCTGGGGCGTTAGCCTTTGCTGGGGTGCATTTTCTTAGAGCCTCGATGGACAAAAAGGAAAGATAAGAAATGAAGGCTACCCGAGTGCCGTCAGGCGCAATAACTATCGCAGGTTCAACGGCTTTTGCCCAATTCTCACCAGCTCCAGCATGCTTAATTCCTTCTCGATCTAGAAGGGACAACATCTGCTTCACGCCGGACGCACCTCCATCCATTGCGTGATTATTTCCAAGGCTCACAACGTCAATTCCCGCCGAAATCAGGTCCCTAATATGCTTAGGAGAAGCCGTGAGAATAAATTGCTTTTTTGCCTTAACTTCTGCCAGCGATTTGTGCGGCGTCCGCTCCTTGACATTAGTTAACGGTATTTCTAAGTTGGCGTAAAAGACTGCTTCGCGTGGTACCGAGATCCCTTTGAATACTGGGACCGAGGTCGAGATTCCGTTCAGCATAACATCTCCCGCGCAGAACAAGTCCCAGGTCTTCGCTGGGAGCGCGACAAATAACCACGTAAGGAACATTGCTTTATGGACGGTTTCATCTTGCAATTGGATGCTGAAACCAAACAGTGAAGAGGGTGGCAGATCATTTGGCATGGTTCCGATAATAGATAAACTCTGAATGGAAAACTCCTGCGATGCATTTCCGTTCGTGGATATTCCACCGCTCGTCCGTCTAAACTCAAGCTGATGATCCTGGTACTTCCTTTGCTGTCCGCTCTGCTATCTCAAAAACCTGGCGACATCATGAAGTCGGTCATCGCCAAATACAAGAGCATGAAAGTGCTCGAGTGCACTTACAAGACCACCGCACCAGGAAGCAATACCCTCATCTACGAGGGCAGCATCAGCTACAAGATCAAAGATCACATGCGGTTTTCGATCTCCGATCCCAAGCAAGAATGCACCGCTGGGGAAGACCTGGACGCCAAAGGGAAGGGAAGCACTTGGGTAACTCCAGCCGATATGCGCGGCTATAACGACACCCTGATGAATCGTCATCCGTACTTGCTCGTTCGCTTCATTCGCAATGAGACCTCTGGACATATTGGAACTGGTTGGCTTGACAAACTTGAAACGATCAACCGCGGCAAGTCGACTTATTGGCGAATCCGCAGCAATGACGATTCTGACCGAGCGATCACCATCGACTCGAAGACGCTGATGATTACTGAATTCTCGTCCGCTGAAACGTATCACTCGAAGGTCCGGCTCACCACGTACGTGAAATACAAGTAGCCCGGGAGAAGCCAGGAAGAGAAAAAAGGCATTTTGTCAAGTTGACCAAATGCCGCGTACTGGCAGCTTTCCGGTGGCCCAAAGGGTCGATAGTAGTTCAGCCCAGCCCGTGGCTCCACGTTGCGGAGCGAAAGGCTGGGTTAAAAGCAAAAAAGTCACTTCCACGGTCGCTCCTGAAAACGTTCCCAAAGTTACTTCGAACTGAGCGACCCCGCCGTCAGGCGACAGTAAGCATTGTATCCCCCTGCTTCCCACCCTTCCTACGCTTTTCCCCGAACATCAAAGCTATCCCAGGCGTAATCCAAAAGGGTACAATTAGCAATCCCAACACGAGAGTGCCAACGCCTCGTGCCGG
>JAYVXG010000390.1:0-5488 GCA_043785475.1 Armatimonadota bacterium | reverse complement strand
GCCTAGATTCTGACGTTGCGGCGTCAATCTATTACGCGGTAGACAATGGTGCCGATGTTATTAGCATCAGTCTTGGAAGTACCTCTTACAGTCAAGTTATGCAAGATGCCGTCACATATGCAACCGAGAATGGATCTGTGGTTGTCTGTGCGGGCAATGAAAACGGTAATGGAGGAGGAGACCTCGGTCCGATTTGGCCTGCTGCTTGTAGTGGAGCACTAGGTGTTGCAGCAAATGGGCCCGACCAAAAATTTGCCAGCTTCTCTGGCTACGGTTTCTATATTGACCTTGGAGCACCAGGCGGCGACTTCCAATTAATCGGCGATCAATTCGCCGGAACTGCCTATTACAAGATCCAGTTCCCATGGTCTACTGCAACGCGGTATCCCAACTACATCACGACCAATGCACTCGCATCTCCACCGTACACCCTGGATTACACATACTTGCCGGGCACTAGCATGGCATGCCCCATCGTTTCGGGAACCCTCGGCACCTATATGGGCAAAAACAACCTGCGACAAGGAAACTGGACGAACACAAGGGTCTATCGAGCTGTCGAAATGGCGGCCCAGAGCCAAGGTGCAGCCTTCGGAGGATGGGAGGCAACTAATGGTTATGGCTTCCTAGATTTTCAAGCCTTGATGATCGATCAAGATTCGCGAGTCGCTCAAATCGGAGGCGCAGAAGGAATAGTGTACTACGGTGGTACAGCAATACCGAACGCAACCGTCAGGGCAAAAAAGCTTAATCCCGCGACGGGCCTATTGACGGGAATCACGTTTTCTACATCGACCTATGCAAACGGTAATTACAGGTTTGATGGCATGCCTCCAGGAATATATGATGTCTGGGGTATCGCCATCGGATCTCGAAAAGATTTCTGGGTGGAAATCAAGGCTGGTTCTGACCATAGCGGTGTGGACTTCTATTGTGGACCGGCGGTTATCGATTCTGATGGACCGATTGTTCAGCGATGCAACATAACGGCCTTTTCTGCCACAAGTTTGACCGTCGACCACTTCGCATTTGACCCTGACACGAGGTTGGAAGACATTTCTTTCCAGGTCTTGAATTCGGCCAGTGCCGTCGTTGTAAGTCCAAAGAGAATCCTCTTTGAAAGCACAAGTGTGGTCTTTCCATTTGGTCTAGCTTTGGGCGATGGTACGTATACGCTAAGATCAACGTACACGAACGGTGAAGGTTTCACCACGGTCGTCAATCGTCCATTCACTCTTGGGACGGCCAACGTTGCCGTGTCTGGAACCATCACACTTCAGAGCTTTGGAACGACCATCAACCGACCTATCGTGATGCAGCTAAGGAGCCCGGGCACACAAACGATCATAGAATCCTATAACTTGAATGTGCATAACGGTTCGACATTCTCAATCCAAACCGCTCAACGAGGAAACTTCGACATCGCGTTTAAAGGGGCTCACTTCCTCAGAAATGTTCTGCAGAATGTCAGCGTTACAAACTCTGGAGTTTCTGGGCTGGCACCAAGCCTCAAGAACGGGGACTGTGATGGTAGCAATATTGTCGGCACTGCTGACTTTAACGCACTTAGGGCAGCCTGGGGTTCAACCACGGGTTCCAGTACCTGGAACGAGAACTGCGATCTCGACGGAAACGGGCTAGTTGGTACCGGCGATTTTAACGTTCTTCGAGCATTCTGGGGACAAATAGGCGACAACTAAACCACCTGTTCCGAACGATGGCTTTCTTTTTTCGAAAAAGAGGGCCATTGTGCTTCATAATCTTCTCATATGCCAGATCGGCCAAGCTGGGACACCTATTTCATGGATATCGCCCATTTGGTGGCGACTCGAGCAACGTGCCCTCGATTGAGCGTTGGCGCCGTGCTCGTCAAAGATCGCCGCATCCTAGCCACCGGTTATAATGGCGCACCACGAGGAATCTCGCACTGTCCAGACGGAGGGCATGAAACCGATTGGCCGGGAGGTTGCCTCAAGGCCGGGCATTGTATTCGGGCACTACACGCCGAACAAAATGCGTTGCTATCAGCAGCAATGATCGGAACACCCTGCGCGGGATCAACCATATATGTCACCAATCAGCCGTGTAATATGTGCGCGAAAATGATCATCAATGCCGGTATCGAGCGCGTGATCTACAAAGGTACCTACCTTGATGAATTTTCTCTCGAGCTCTTTCGAGAATCGGGATTAGAGCTCTTTCGATACCTCGATCACGCCCTGGAGCCAGTCCACTGATGCTGGCAGTTTACAGTTCCGACGTCATGCTCAAGAGCCTTCAGGCTCCCGGAATAGCCCTTGTGATTGCCGTCGTAATAAGCTATTTTCTCACTCCATTGGTCCGAAAGCTGGCGATTAAGAGAGGTGTTCTTGACGACCCCAATCAGGATGAGCGACGCGTCCACACCGAGCCGACACCCCGATGGGGTGGGTTGGCAATCTATGCGGGCTTAGTCTTATCAACCTTGGTGACCTGCCTCATTCGAAATATCCACGTTGCGGCATACATGTGGGGGATTCTCCTTATCTCGAGTATTTTGGTCGTCGTTGGCGCCCTTGATGATCTCTACCAGTACAAGGCCAAAGTTCAAGCAATCGTCCTGCTTTTGGCCGGGGTCGGTATCCAGTTTTTCGGCGACGGAGTAAAAAACGCTCGGGTTCATATATACGGTTTTGATCTGCCGATGTCGGCAAATTACATTCACTTGGGTTTGTTGGCAATTCCTTTAACCGCTATATACATATTTGTTGTGACGAAAACTATGGATACGATTGACGGTATCGACGGTTTGACCGCTGGTATTGCAACAATCGCCGCGGCAACGCTAACCATCATTGCCGTCTACGAAGGACAGGGAAGAGTAGCCATCATGACCGGTGCCACCTGCGGGGCTGCTCTTGGCTTTTTGAGGCACAACTACAATCCTGCAAAGATCTTTATGGGCACCGGAGGTGCGTATGTTTTAGGCTTTGTTCTGGCAAGTCTCAGCGTAGTTGGGACCCTAAAGACAGCGGCCGCAGCGGCCATATTTATGCCCCTCCTCATCTTTGGGTTGCCTATTGTCGATGCAATTGTTGTGGTCATTAAGCGAATTCGAAGTGGTGTCCCGATAACCACGGCTGACAAAAGACACTTTCACCACGGGCTCCTTGCCCGAGGACTTAGTCAGCGACAGACAGTTGCGGTACTATACACTGCCGCAGCGATCCTTTGCGTTTTTGGCTTGCTACTCATCCGGGTGTTCGGAAACCATAAATGACTATTCTTCAATCAATTGTGTACGGTGTTGTCCAAGGACTCACCGAGTTTATTCCAGTGTCTTCAAGCGCACACCTTCGTCTGGTTCCTGCGATTATGCATTGGGAAGTACCAGGTCCAGCATTCACGGCCGTCATCCAACTAGGAACCGTGTTAGCCGTATTTATATATTTCTGGAAGGACTTATCTGAAGCCTTTATGGGCTGGATGGGGTCGTTTAAGGGTGACAGGAATTCCGTTGAAGCCAGAACTGGATGGGCCGTTTTCTATGCAACTCTGATCATCGTGATTTTGGCCAAAGTGTTGGAGCACTTTATAAAAGGTGCGTTTCAATCTTTGTACGTTGTTGCGTTCAGCATGATTACCATGGCAATAGTAATGACGATTGCGGATTCGCGGAAGGGAAGTGATCGAACAATAGAATCCATCCAAACATCGGACGGCATAAAGATCGGACTTTGGCAGTGCCTCGCGCTCATTCCGGGCATGAGCCGAAGCGGCAGTTCGATATCCGGAGCCCAGTTCTGCGGTTTTGACCGACGATCCGCCGCCCGATTTTCATTCTTGCTTTCAATTCCATCCGTAACGCTAGCAGGGCTATACGAAATGTTTCAAGAACGCAAACTCATCGGCGGAGAAATGCTACCGGCGACAATCGTTGCGACAATCGTGAGTTTCATCGTTGGCTACGCCTGCATCAGTTGGTTGATCACATTCATTTCCACGAAAGGCACGAGGCCGTTTGTAGCTTATCGAATTTTCCTTGGTCTGCTTATATTGGTCCTATGCGCTACGGGCCGAATCGACCCAAAACCGACATCTGAAGGAAATAATGTTCCGCCGAAAACCACAGCCACTGCAGTTTGATATCGAATGGGTGATCGTCGGGTTGGGAAATCCTGGTCCAGAATATGTGCGAACTCGGCACAATGTCGGCTTCGACACCATCGACGAATTCGCGAAGAAACACAATCTTAAACTTGATCGAGCTAAACACAAGGCCCGATATGGCATCGGTCAAGTCGATGGAGTCGGTGTTGCGTTGGTTAAACCTATGACTTACATGAACCTTAGTGGCCAATCTATCGCTCCACTTTTGAGAGATTTCAAGGTTAAGCCCGACCGCCTTATTGTCATTGCCGATGAACTTGATTTTCCAGTTGGCAAAGTACGCATGAAGCCAAAGGGTGGGTCGGCAGGCCACAACGGTCACAAGAGCATTATTCAATCCCTGGGTACCGATGAATACGCGCGAATCAGAATCGGCATTCACTCTGACGAGAAAGGTGAAACCATCGACTTTGTGCTCTCAAAATTTCACCCCGATGAGCGACCCGACGTTGATCGAGCAATCGAAAAATGTCTCAGTGGTATCGAAGCCGCCCTCACTGGGGGCATAGAATTGGCACTTACCGCGATCAACGAAGGTGCTTAGGCCGCCAGAAGGTGTGGCCGAAAAGGATTAACACGACGATATGTTCCCCGAACGTTGAGTTCAGGATCAATGGCAATCCAAGGAAACTTGATCAGCGCCTTCATAACCGAGTCAAAAGAGTCCCCTATCATCGCCACATAGAATTCGTCACCCGAAAACCGTCCCACGATCGCGTCGGCAGGGAGATTTGCCACCAGGACGCTAGCAAAATTTCTGAGTACTTCGTCTCCGACGGATCGGCCGAATTTCCAATTGATATTGTCAAGATTTTGAATCTCAAAAATGGAGGCGAAAGGCACCGCTCGTTCTCTAGCCAAATCAAGGGCTTCGGTACGATTGAGAACACCCGTCAGGGAATCCCCTTTGAGCAAACTATGCACTTGCTTTTGGTGTCGCTCCAGATCTTCGATTGTGAACAGCCAACCATTCTCCTTTTCAGCGATCCATTCGACTGAGACCAAGGCGGGCCCAATTCCGAGAGTCATGTCGTGAACCCGAGACCATCTTTCCATTCGAGACATTTGACCACTCTTGTCAAGTTCAACGGACTTCCGGAGGGAGGCCAACGACCCGTTGTAGTCAGCCAGGCTTTCAAGTACCTGAGAGTGCCACATGTGAAGTAAAGCTAAGTCGATGGTTGGAGTTGCTTCGGGGGCATTCTGAATGGCTTCTAAAATCAAACGTTGGCCCTGAACATGATCGCCACAGAGATGATAGGCAAAGCCTGTAGCTCCATGCACCCTTGCTTCTGAACTATAGTGACCATTTCGGATTGAGGCCGTCTTGGCAAGCTCC
>JAYVXG010000389.1:0-1599 GCA_043785475.1 Armatimonadota bacterium | reverse complement strand
GGCAAACCGCTGTAGAATACAA
Organism: Armatimonadota bacterium; assembly: GCA_043785475.1. Classification (GTDB taxonomy): domain Bacteria; phylum Armatimonadota; class Fimbriimonadia; order Fimbriimonadales; family Fimbriimonadaceae; genus Fimbriimonas. The sequence continues at coordinate 1,577 of JAYVXG010000389.1, read as the reverse complement.
TCGAACGGTGATTGATGTCTTTTCATGCATATCCTCGCAACTTCGTAGATTGTCGGGTATGCAGGCCACAACCAGTTATGCGAAATTTGAAGTTAACCCCGCCCACAACGTGGCTCGCCATCACCAAGGCGACAGCGGCGTTCATTTTCGATACTTCGCAAGCCTTTGCGACGATGGAGTGATCGAATGACAGTGAGGTCGCTTAATGGACAACCATTTCACACAGGTAACTCTCAGCTTCGCAGCGGTCGTTACCGGTGCCACACCAGGCTCACAATTTTCAAAATGCTTACCCTGTCCACGAAGTGGCTCGCCAGTTATGCGAAATTTGAAGTTAACCCCGCCCACAACGTGGCTCGCCCCGTTTCGAGGGCTTCCACCTAGTCTGGTCTTGTCGTCATAATGGGAAAGGCAATGGCAAGGAATTACGCGACCGTAATCAAAATACTGAGGGAATATAACTGTCTCGTGAATAATCCGATTCGGTTTTGGATTGCGCTCTTGGCCTATATCTTTGTGATGAGGGAGAGCCTACTGTTTTTTGGCAATTTCAATCTCCTTGTTTGCTTGTTCGTAGGGCACCTAGTGATTGGATGCAAGTGGTTCAATCGTGATCGACCTTTCAAAAGCAGGCTGGTGAGGTCCGGAGGCGAAGTGTTCATCTTGCTCACGATTAACTGGATGGTCTGGATTACGCTATTTTTCGCATTGCTTGCTTTGCCAGCCAAGTATGTGATTTTGATAGGGCACAATCCAGCAGAAGATCAGACGGCAACTGGAGTTGTAATCACGCTAGTTATCATGGGAGTGCCAACCGCTTTGATGAGCCTGATGTTTCTCGTACGATTTCGGCGCGAAATGCGAAAGGAATTAATTCCGACTTAAGTGAGCGGAGCTAAGATCTTGTGTGGTTTGTTTACCCGACGATCTACGAAATCGCGGCGAGCCACTGCGTGGGCGGGTTAAATTTCCAACCTCTAGATAAGGGGTGGCCTGTTTAAGCGACCATGTGCGAAGCTCCGAGCTTAAACAGGTACAAAATAACAATCCATGACATGTCAGCAGGGTGCTCGGCCAGCCGATGACGTGGGCGGGGCAAATAAGATTCTTCAGTCAGCAGTTGTCGGCCAGCAGAAGATGAGAAAAATAATCAGGAGCGGCCTGTTTAACCGCCCATCTGCGAAGCTGCAGGGTTAAGCAGAGAAAACTAACATTCACATGAATCCAGTGCGAAAGGAGATTGTCGACTATCCGCGGGACGTCCGGTGTTCGTCGTCATTGTGGTATCACACCCATGAACCGGAATCTTCGACACGAAGTGACGCCGATACATTTGCGATGATGAAGTGATAGAATGACGGTGAGGTCGCTTAATGGACAACCATTTCACACAGGTAACTCTCAGCTTCGCAGCGGTCGTTACCGGTGCCACACCAGGCTCACATTTTTCAAAATGCTTACCCTGTCCACGATGTGGCTCGCCCAGCGAAGCCGAACCTTAGCAAACGAAAGTCCTTCCGCACGTTCTGGCATTCTCACTATTTCATTTTTCAACGTTCCATCCCAAGGCTCGTCAA
>JAYVXG010000388.1:0-5496 GCA_043785475.1 Armatimonadota bacterium | reverse complement strand
GTCCAGCCTTAAGTCTGACTCCATTCAAAAAGACGAGTTCGCTGTTCTTGATGACATTGCCGAATCGAAGCGGTGCGCCGCTTCCGCCGGGAGTCAGCCGAACCATATCCATCGCGGGGATTCCCCCTAGGATCAAGGCGCCAGAATCGGTCTTAAGATCGTCTGAGTTTGTGATAAGGGGAAGTATCTGGGCGTATGCGGAAGAAGCCACTAGCACTGGCAGCGCTAATGTAGCTCGTCGTATAATCTTCCTTGCGTTCTTCACCTGGACGTCTCCATGATGAGATAAATCCCAACTACATATCTATTGTAGCTTGGAATTGCCCCCTCAATAGGTATAACGCCCCCAATCCTACTAGGTTTCCCACAAAATTACTTTTCTAACACGACTTTTCCGCGCCGTGTGGAATTTTCTATGTGGAGGGGAGCGGAAGTATGTCCGTTTTGGTAGAAAAGATGGCTAAAGACGGAATGGTACACCTAATGTTGACGCTCGAAGAAGCGACGGATTTATTTTTCCGTTGTCTTCGTAGTCCTGAAGAGGACAATCCGATGTCGGAATTAGTATTGAGCAAGGTAGCGAGGGCGTTGGCTGAAGCCAGCGAGGACGATTTGCGAATGTCGGCTTAGAGGCTAGCCTTCCCGAAAATCGAAATATCGCGGGGAGAACACAAGTCAATGATTGCAACCCTTCCTCCTCGCCCTGCTACTTCGCAAGGGCTCTTCGATAAATTTGCAGGAAGCTTCAGCGGACTCCTAAGAGGGGACCGTGATTTTTTTGAACTCGCCCCTCCTTTACCTTGGGGCTGACTGTGTCGCGCAGGCGCTTTGGCGCCCAAGTCCCCAATTTGGCAACGGCCAAATGACTCATATTTGAAGTGGGAGATTCCAATGATTGAAGTTCATCGTTAATGGGGAAATGACCTGGTAATGATGCTAGTTATTCGCAACCAAGACGAATTCCAACGGTCGGAGGCTTGCAATTATCGAGTAAAGAGACTAGCATGTGTCTATCCAAGAGGAATTTATGCATTCATCATATTTAAAAGCACTTTTCGTGGGTTCAATTTCGGCTTGCTTCTGCGCAGCAAACGCCCAAAGTTTTGTCAATGGAAATTTTGAGACTGGAAACCTAAGTGGTTGGACCGTTACTCCGACCTCGAACGGCACGACCGACGTTCAAAATGCCGTCCAATATGACATTGATGCCGGTGGTCCACTAACAACGAACTTTGCGGGGCATTTTGCTGTTGCCGAGGTGAATTTCGACTCAACTCAACAAGGAATCCTGTTGACTCAGTCTATGACGCTATCTAGTGGTATTCAGTACACGTTCGACTTTGACTGGGCTGCCCAAACCACCGGCAGCAACGCAGAAGGAGGAGTTTTCTCCCTAGTCGTAAACGGCTCTGCAATTGTTACTCAGAGCGCAGGTAACATCGGAGCAACTCCGATCGTTGGCCACATTACTGCTCTGTTCACCCCAACATCCACCGGCTCATATGTGGTCGGATCTTCGATAACTCGACCGTGGCAGTCGCCAGGAAATTTATTCCAGTATGTCGATAACTTCAACGTAAGCAGCCCCGTTCCAGAGCCAGCTTCACTCCTGGTAATCGCGTTAGGCGCAGCCGGTTTCGCTGTAAGACGACGAACTCGAAAATAGGTTCCGCTGAAAAAGCATGAAAAAAAGGGCCACACAATGTGAGGCCCTTTTTTTTTCAACCCATCCAAGCTAACCCGGTCAGTGCTACCAGCAAGGATTAGTTCAGTAAAATGAGGTCGTACCCAAAGACTTCCGCTAGCTTCTCCCTCTGGTATCAAAGGATTTGAAGCTCTCAGCGGGGCGAACCACTTCGCAATGGCGGGAAGATTAAAGATTCCTCGTACTCCTTGGTGGTCTATTGAGCGTGTGATAACTAGGTCAATGATTTCAACCTGATGATTCGTTCCGAGTCACTACCGACTTCGATTTCTAGCATCTCGACAGTCTTGCGAAAGTACGGCTTCGCCTCGTCAACTTTTCCTTGAGCGAGGAGGATTTCTCCCAATTCTTCGTAAACAAATTGGCTCGGATCTGTTTCTTCCAACGAGGTCTGAATTGCGAAGGCCTCATCGAGGTTTCCTAGGGCACGATGGCAGCGTCCAACGCACCATTTGGAAGTTCGAATTGCACCCACTTTTCCATATTTTTCGCGCTCGGTTAGCGCGTTTTCAAAACACACCAGAGCTTCATCGAATTTCTGTTCCGCAAAGCACGACCATCCCATGTTGTTGAAAAGGGTTCCCTGCCACCGCTGCGCCCAAGTGCTTGGTGAAGTTTTGGCAAATTCCAGTGCCACAAGGTTTTTTCTCAGTGATTCGGCGGTGTCGCCGTCAATCGCTAGCATGTGCAATGCATCCACTTTCAGGTCATCAATTTCGCTCTCGGCCGCAAGTTCGAAGAAAAGCGTCGCTTTGTCGAGTTCCTTGCCGGTTCGAAATGCCCGACCGCGTTCGAGTTCAAAAGAAGCCTTGGGCCTCCCACCGGCGGCTATCGCATGATCCCATTTTTCGTTCAAGACTTGGTGGCATCGTTCGCAATCGCCCCTCAGGCTAAACGTACGTGCAATTTGCGCCCAAACTTCGAGAGTCTCATCCCCTGTCAGCGATCCATCTTCAATTAACTTCCGAAAAATCCGTTCACTGGCGGCTGGGTCATCAAAATTCCAATAGTCTCGAACATCAATTCCCATGGTTACTGCCGAAAATTCTACCGACAATCAGAAGGTGGCTGGAAGAACAGAGTCGTTAAATATCTGGGACCTCTTCGATATCCCTTCGATTGAGGAAGGTGGTGTGGAAGCGTATCTAAAGACCATTTTGCTTCGATGCGCGGGATGGTTTGAGGCGAAAGCCGCGTCCGTTTTTGTTACGGAAGTTGACGGCATCATCCGTTGTCAGGCATCGATCGGAACCTCGATTTCGAGCCAAGCAACCATTACCGAGGGGATCGGAATTGCTGGAAGCGCCCTTATGCACGGGGTCGCACTGATTGTCGAAGACCCGAAAGATAACCCTTTAATCGCCAACCAAATCCAGGAACGGCGGAACGACATCGGCAGTGCCATGGTCATCCCTCTCATCTCGAACGGTCGAAAACTTGGAGTCCTCAACCTGGCTCGCGACGTACAAGATACGGCATTTAACGAAGAAGACTTGGCCAAAGCCAATACTCTCGCCTCGAATATTTCCTTAGCTGTCGCCAACTGGCGAATGATCGGTGAGATCAAATCGGCTCACGATCAGATCACGACCGTTTTCGACCTACTCAACGTCGCCGTTCTCGCCATCGAGAACCATGAGATTCAGCAGCGAAACCACGAGGCCGACCGCCTTCTCGGACGGCTTTCCTACAAGGGCATCCTTATGAATCTGCCGCGCGCGTTCGCCGATGCAGTAAACGAGGCCATCGTTCAAGCTGAGGAAGGAAACAATTTTCACGGCCAGAAGCAGAATGAAAACACCACCTGGATGATCAATTCGGCCCCGCTGCCCGGTGGAGGAGTTCTTCTCATGGTCGAAGACATTACCAAGACGGTGCAATCGACCCAGGAGCTTTCGCGGGTGCGACGCCTTGCCGAAATCGGTCAGATGACCGCGGCGATTGCTCATGAAATCAGGAACCCACTGACCGGAATCCGCAGCGCCGCCCAGATGATTGCCCACGCCCCGGAGCAGTCAGACGAACTCGCCAAGATGATCGAAGACGAGGCGGTCAAATTGAACGACCTTTGCAACCAGTTCTTGGAATTTGCCAAACCCGCCGAGCCGGTTTTCAGCGTCGGTGACCTCAACGTGATTGCCGAACGACTCACCGCCGTCCACGCGCCAGAATTTGCGGACGCCGGAATCGACTTGACCACCGTAGGTGCCCAACACACGCTAGTCAGCATGGACAAGAACCAGGTCGAGCAAGTCATGCGCAATCTTTTGATCAATGCATTGCAAGCAACTTCCCGCGGAGGAAGAGTCCATATACGGACCTTTGAGAACGGATTTGAAGTGAGCGACACCGGCGAAGGAATGAGCGATGAGATTCAAAGTCAGCTCTTCATGCCGTTCTTTACGACCAAGCCAAAAGGCACCGGACTTGGACTCAGTAACTGTCGAAAGATCATCGAAGCTCACGGTGGTCGGATCGAAGTTCAATCGGTTCCCGATAGAGGCTCTAGGTTTTGGGTTCAATTTGCCGATCATTTAAGGATAGCTGCATGAGTAATCCTTCAAAAATCCTGATTGTTGACGACGAACTAAATATTCGGCGCATTTTGCAGATGGCTTTTGAAAAAGTCGGGCACCAAGTTTCGGTTGCCGAAGATGCTCACAATGCCTTGCAACTGCTCGAGAGCAACAAGTTCGATTTGGTCATTACCGACGTCACGATGCCAGGCATGAACGGGTACGAACTTCAGAAGATCGTGCATGAAAACCAGCCCGACATGCCGGTGATCATCATGACCGCCTATGGAACAATTCCGCAAGCAGTCGCCGCGATCCGAAACGGTGCGTTTGAGTACGTTACCAAGCCATTTGACCTTGACCAGCTTAAGAAAATCGTCGCAGGAGCGCTCGAAGGTAAAGCGGCATCGAAAACAAAAGCAAAGCCACCCAAAGCAAGTTACGGCGGAGATCCATTCTTGGCAATCTCGCCCGCAATGCAGTCCGTTCTGGAGACCGTCCGTCAAGTGGCCGATTCGAAAGCTACGATCATGATCGGCGGAGAGAGCGGCGTTGGCAAGGAAGTTGTTTCCCAGGCAATCCATTCCCTGTCTTCGCGGGTCAAAAAGCCATTCGTAGCCGTGAGCTGCGCTGCGTTGCCCGACACCTTGCTTGAGAGCGAACTGTTTGGCTATGAAAAAGGCGCGTTCACCGGTGCAAATGGTTCGAAAATTGGACGATTTGAAGCCGCGAATGAAGGAACTTTGTTCCTCGACGAGATCGGAGAGATTCCCCACTTGGTTCAAGTCAAGCTTTTGCGCGTATTGCAGGAGCGAGAGATCGAGCGACTGGGGAGCACGAAGCCAACGAAAATTGATGTTCGCCTGATTACCGCGACCCACCGCGACTTGCGCGCGGCAGTCGAGACCGGCTCGTTCCGATTGGACCTATTGTATCGCCTTCAGGTTGTCGAGATTTTGATTCCACCGCTGCGCGAGCGAATCGAGGATATTGTTCCGCTGGCAGACCTGTTCATGGTTAAGTACGCTGCGGAAAACGACCGCGCTCCACTAGCGATTGGCTCTGCGGCGACTTCGTCGTTGCACGCCTATTCGTGGCCAGGAAACGTTCGCGAGCTCGAGAATACGATCGAACGAGCAGTGGTGCTTGCCCCAGCAACCGCAACCGAATTGGAAGTGAAGCTGTTGCCGGAGCGGATTCAGAAGGCGGCATAAGTCAGGGCAAAGGGCAAGGGCCGATAGGGGACAAGGACCAATTTGGAGTTATCACCCCCCC
>JAYVXG010000387.1:0-1604 GCA_043785475.1 Armatimonadota bacterium | reverse complement strand
TTGCGAGCGGCATGGGGTGGTGTTGCACCAAGCGCACCTTACTCCGAAGCGTGCGACTTCAATGGTGATGGCATCATTGGCGTCACCGACTTCAACATTATGCGTGCAAGTTGGGGCGCAATCGGCGACAACTAGCCTGTTGCCTTACCCGAGTCGTCTGGGTCTACCGAATATTCGATGGGCCCAGCGAATATGTGGCGCTGAATGTGCGTCATAATCATGGAGAGACTTGCGAATGTTCGCTTCATTACCCTTTATCCTGCTTCTGATCCTTCAGGGCTTTGCACGTCAAGACAGTGCAGAGTTTCTGCTCGGTCACCAGGAATTGGCGAATATTCCGGTTCAAACGCGGACGCTGAGGGCGTTCGACGGCCTCCTTGTTCATCTTTCTTTGGTCGGCAAAGACCAGAAAAAGATTGGCAATTTAGATTCCGACAAGACTGTCGAAGCGAAAACAAAAAGTTCTCGATTATCTCGTGAAGAGAATCGGACGCTTGAGAACGGTTTTCTTGCCATTCAGCGATCCCGAGATGGCCCGGTAGCTTAAATAACTTAAGCCTTGCCATTAAACCGCGCGTCGTCGCGCCCAGTCCATCCTTTTCACAACTCATGATCCATTTACTTAGAAAGCTTTTTGACACGTCCAAGCGAGACGTGGAACTCGTCCAGCCAATTGTCGAACAAATTAACGCCCTTGAACCTGAAATTCAGAAACTTTCCGACGAAGAACTGAAAGACAAGTGTCATTCTCTGCGGCACCGAGCGATGGGTGGGGAAAAGATTGATGATCTTGTGGTCGAGACTTTTGCCTGCGTTCGCGAGGTCAGTTGGCGAACCCTTGGGATGAGACACTTTGATGTCCAGCTTGTTGGCGGATTGGTTCTTCACCAGGGCAGAATTGCCGAGATGAAGACGGGTGAAGGAAAGACGCTTGTTGGAGCTGCACCCCTAATCCTCAACGCTTTGACTGGGCACGGAGCTCACCTCGTTACCGTCAACGATTACCTTGCTCGACGAGACGCCGTGTGGAACGGACCAATTTATCACTTCTTCGGACTGTCGGTCGGAATTATTCAGGGCCAAGGCGAAGAGAGCGATGAGCTTGGGGGCAGCTACATTTATGAGCCTGGCGCAGATGTGGTAGGAGATCCTCGGTATCTCAACTTAGTACCATGCTCTCGCCGAGATGGCTACTCTTGCGACATTACGTATGGAACGAACCACGAATTTGGCTTTGACTACTTGCGCGACAATATGTCGTTCAGCGAAGAAGACCTCGTCATGCGCGAACTGCACTTCGCCATCGTCGACGAGGTTGACTCTATCCTCATCGACGAAGCAAGAACGCCGCATATAATTTCTGGCCCCTCGATGGAAGATGTCTCGACGTACAAGACGATTGACGAACTGGTTAAACAGCTTGAGCCAGAGACCCACTGGACCGCCGATAAGAAGAACCACAGTGCATCCATGACCGAAGAGGGAATGGACCGAATTGAAGAGTTGCTGGGCATCGACAACATTGCCGCCGACGTCAAGCTCCTCCATTATATCAACGCATCCATTAAGGCCTACGGACTCTTCACCAAAGACATCGATTACGT
>JAYVXG010000386.1:0-1609 GCA_043785475.1 Armatimonadota bacterium | reverse complement strand
GAACTGCAATATGGTTGCCCTGAACTTCATTTAATAAGCATTAGCAGCTCGCCGAGACGATCAAAGCTTTGCATCCAACCTGTTTCCATTCCGAGGATCATTTGTTCCGCAATCGGAACTCGACCCACTGCAACTGTGTTCATGGTTAGATTGGTGTCCGTTCCGAGGTCCTCAAGGTTGATGACTGTACGGCATTCCAGTAAGACCGCACCATCCAAGTCCTTAGAGTCCAAAGTATATACAATCTCTTCCATCGATATCGATACGAATTGACCGGTGAGCCGATAGAAGCTGCCATCTGGGGCAGTCATATGTATCAGAATCTCTCCTTGGGGCCTCGGGTCGAGGTCACACACAGGCACGGTATAGCCTTTTGGTCCCCACCATTGAGCCAGAAGCATTGGTTCAACCCAAGCACGAAAAACCAGTTCACGTGGTGCGGCAAATACACGGGAGAGCGTGATTTCTCCCTCATAGACTTCAGTATTGGTAGACATTGTAATAATCCTGGGCAGATGAATGAGATTCATACATCCGCATAGTCTTCAAGACTCCAGATATCCGCCGTTCACCACATGCGAGGGCCATTTAGCTTACTTGTAAGCCAAGTGGAAATTCGTTCTATTCGGAAATAGATTCCTGTAATGATGAAAATCCTGAAGGCAACGGCCAGGCAAATAAGACTGCTAGCTCGTGGAAGCAGATTTTTTAGGCTGCCGCGTATTGTCCTTGCGTTAAATGCGCCAAGGGCACGAAAAGACGATACTCAATAATGGTCCTGAAACAGAGCCTTGCAGCTTTGTCGGTTCGACTTTGATATTGAGTGTGCGAGTGCCAAGCGTAATAGGTCTACTCGGTTCGAAGTGGCTCCGCAGATTGCTCATCGATTGATCCACTCGGCACCAAACCATCTAGCGCTTGGCGGAGTGTGTCGGCGGTTGGTATATCCGTCAACGCAACAACATCGAGGTCGGAATTATCAGCGATTTCCAGGGCGGAGCTGAAGCTTTTGCAGTTTTGACCTACGCTGATTTGCGTGACCAGACTTTTCTTACTTTCGAACCAATAGTCGGGTCGCCCGCCTGTGATTGATTTCGTCAAGGGCATCGAAAAATCGATCGGCAGGCGGAATGAAACCGCTGTCAGGAAACGCCCTCGCCATGCTAGCAACGTATTCTTGAAGTTCCACCTCGTTCATCTCAAGAAGCTTTTCAGGCTGAACAGGGAAGAATGGTTTCTCGTCGGACATGATTGTTCCTTACTTGCCCGCTTCGGCGAGTCCTTTTTTCACGGCATTCCCGAGCAATCCGACTACGAACGTTCCGGAGCGCAGGTTGCAGTTCGAGATTGCTACAATCTCGATTATGTCGCTATAGGGTTGGTAGAACCCGCCCGCGTGCATCAGCATTGCGCCGTGAGCAAACATTGGTCCGGTGGCAGATTGCGAAACGACCGAGCCTTTTGAATAGAACCTTTCGTTGGAATAGCCGCCGCTGAGCGGAACGTCATTGGTCCAGACGAGGGACTTGAGATATCCGTTTTGAGGTTCGACAAGGGTAAATGGCACTGTACTTCCTTGAGATGAATGATTGAAGATGAAAATCAGGGC